>JBOGXX010000342.1:0-2646 GCA_050696475.1 Solirubrobacteraceae bacterium
CTGGTCATACATCGACCAGGCGCCGGTGTCATAGCGCGGCACGATCGCGCGCGCCTCCGCGTCGCCGGCCTCGAACAGCGAGAGCCCCAGCGGGTCCTTGGTGATGGAGGTGTAGTCGTACAGGCCCACGAGCGCCTGGATGAAGCCGTTGAGGATGCGGTCGCTCGGTGCGTAGGTGTACTCCGCATACATGGCGCCGACAGGCGTTCTCACGCGCACGCCCTGCGGTGGCGCCGTCTCGAAGATTCCGAGCGCCTGCTGGGCTGCGGTCAGATCGGGCTGTTCTTTGAAGCGCCCCCAGGCGCGCGCCAGCACCTGCAGGGCCGTCCCCTGGGAGAGGCCGCTCGTCCAGGGCGGCGCGCCGCCGTCGAACGGGAACAGGTACTCCCAGGCGATGCCACCGGCGCGCTCGGTGGCCAGCGGGATCACTTCCGCGAGCAGCTGGCGCAGGTTGGCGTTTTCGTGCCCGGAGAGGTAGTAGCCGTTGGCCTCGCCGAACGTCGCCAGCCACTGGATCTCGATGCCCTGACCGGGATAGTGCTCCCAGACGATCCGGCTGCCGGGGAAGCTGACGCGCTGGTCCGCGCCCAGCAGCGGTTCGGTCGTCCACCACCGGCGGTTGCGTTCCAGCGTCAGGAACAGGGCAGGCAGGCGCGAGGGGACGAGCTCGCCCGCGCCGGCCATCGTCTGCAGGTTTGCGATCACCGCGCCCAGTTCTTCCCTGCGCGTGCCGTCGAGCCTGCCGAGCGAGCGTCTGGCCGCGAGGTAGGCGGAGTAGTCCTGGTGGTAGAGCGCTTCGCTGATCGCGGCGCTGCGGCGCAGGCTCGCGAGGGCAGCCGTCACGCTCGGTCCGTGGCCGACGGCGGCGTGCGCCCGCGGGCGCACGTGCACCGGTGCGAGCGCTCCGGCGGCGGAGGCCTCGCTCGCGCGGTGCGCGAGGGCGGGAGATGCGGGCAGCCCGCCCACGGCGAGGATGCCCAGGACGAGCCTCGCCAGACGCTTGGCGCGCACCGCGGGGATGCTGCGCGCGCCGAGCCTCTTCGGTGCAGGCCGGCTTGCAGCCGGGCCTTGCGCGGATGGTGCCACCTCCCCCGAACACCTGCGGGCGTCCCGCAGTTGCGCGGTCCGTCGGCGCGGGCGCCGGGTCGAGCTATTCCGGGTCGAGCTCCAATCCCTCCATGCCGTCCAGCTCGTCGTCGTCGTCCTCCTCCCCGTCCTCCTCGTCCTCCTCCCCGCCGAGCTCGTCCTCGTCGTCGTCGGGCAGCATCTCCGGGCTGGCCCCATGGGAGAGCTGAAAGCGCTCGACCAGGTCGTCGCGCTTGTCCTCGTCGAGCGGGGAGTCCTCGGAGATCAGGACCCACTCCTCGCCGTCGAACTCGTCGCTGTCGAACAGCTCGTGGTCGACCTCCGGGGAGTCGTCGACGACGATCATGATCTCGGTCTGGGGGTTGAAATAGGTGCCGGGGCGGATCGTGATCTCGTCGAGCTGGAACCGGCGCGCGTTGGTCATCGGGCGTTTATACCCCACCGCGCGACGGTCGTGTTCACGGCTGGAGCTCCTCGAGCGTGCGCGTGACCTCGCTGTCCACGTCGAGCGGCTCGAGTCCCTGGCGCGCGCGCCGCTCGTTGCGGGCTCCCACCAGCTGGCGGATCTCCGCCACGAGCGCCGCGTCGTGCGTGTGCGCGGGCTGGCGCTGATCCAGCAGGCGCGCCAGCTCCCCGTCGACATCGAGCGCTGGGCGCCCGCGGCGCACGAGGCGTTCGCTGCGCGCCACGAGCATCTGGCGTATCTCCAGCTCCCGCTCGGCGCGCGCCTGCGGGGAGTCGGGCGCGGGCGCGGCGCCGGTGCCCGCGTGGTCGCCTTCGCAGGAGAGCCCGCCGCGTCCGATCTGGTCGTAGGCGCTGCCGCCGCCGCGCGAGGCGAGTGCCACCAGCGAGAGGATCACCGCGAGGGCGACGAGCCCGAACAGCGCGAACGCGAGCGCGTTCGGGGTCAGGGCAGGCAGCGCGATCGACGCAGCACCGGACACTGAGCCTGATTGTTGCCGATCCGCTGGTGCTTCGCTACCCTCCAAAAGATCTTGACTGACCAGTCAATCTAGAAACGTGCCACCCCGTAAGGAGATCTGAGATGGTCGATTTCACGCTCACAGACGAGCAGAAGAGCCTGCGCGAGATGGCGCACGACTTCGCGGTCAAGGAGATACGCCCGGTCGCCTGGGATTACGACAAGGACGGCCGCTGGCCGGAGGAGATCATCAAGAAGGCCTGGGAGGTCGGATTGATGAACAGCCACATCGAGGAGCAGTACGGCGGGCCCGGGGCCAGCTACCTCGACGGCTGCCTGATCGAGGAGGAGCTCTCGTGGGGCTGCTCCGGCATCCAGACCTCGCTCGGCTGCAACGGCCTCGCGACGGCGCCGATCGCGCTCGGCGGCTCGGAGGAGATCAAGCGCAAGTACCTCGGCGCGCTGACCGAATCGCCGAAGCTGGCGTCGTTCTGCCTGACCGAGCCGGACGCGGGCTCCGACGTGTCGGGATTGCGCACGACGGCCGTCAAGAAGGGTGACAAGTACGTCATCAACGGCTCCAAGTGCTTCATCACGAACGGCGGCTACGCCGACTACTACACCGTCTACGCGAAGAC
>JBOGXX010000343.1:0-7858 GCA_050696475.1 Solirubrobacteraceae bacterium
ATGCTGCGCTTCTACCCCGAGCGCCAGCAGCTGACCGACGCGCTCTGCTCGCTCGCCCGCGACGCGCGCTCCAGGGCGCAACTGCTTCCCGACGGCCCACACCATCTGATGGTCATGATCGGCGTCGTCGCCTACTACACCTCAGCGCCGCAGGCGCGCAGCCCGTCGGTCCGCCCGTTGGTGGGGCAGGTGTCGGCCGAGCTCTCGCCGCTGATCTACCCGACGCTCGCGGTGATGCGCACCTGGCGCGCCGCCAAGCGGCTGCGTGCACTCACCGAGCTGGTAGGATATACGTCGTAAAGATTCCTACGAGGGAAGTTCTCATGCACGGCACAATCTCCGAGAAGGGTCAGATCACCGTCCCCAAGCCGTTGCGCGAGCGGCTCGGGATCAGGGCCGGGGACCGGCTCGAGTTCATCGAGGAGCACGGACATCTCGTGCTGAGAAAGACCGCCGACCGGGACCCGGTCGCGGCGGCCTACGGGATCCTGAGCTTGGATCAGAGCACCGACGAGGCGCTGCGCGCGCTTCGCGGCGAGCCGAATGTGGCGTGATCACGGCTGTCGACACGAGCGTGCTGCTCGACGTCTTCGGTGCCGATCGGGAGTTCGGCACACGCTCGGCGGAGGCGTTGCGCGTGTGTATCAGCGAGGGGAGCATCATCGCCTGCGAGATCGTCTGGGCCGAGACCGGCGCGTCTTTCTCAGAACCGGCAACGGCCGAGGCGGCGCTCGCACGGTTGCGCGTCGACTTCTCCCCGCTCGACACCTCCACCGCGCTCGCCACAGCTCAGGCCTGGCGCGCATATCGCCACCTCGGAGGGACGCGCGAACGTGTCATCGCAGACTTCTTGATCGGTGCCCACGCGCTTGCAAACGCCGATCGTCTGCTCACGCGCGATCGTGGCTTCTACCGGCGCTACTTCAAGGGGCTGCGCGTGCTCGATCCGAGCCGCGGCTGAGGTCTCACCGATGGCCGGGGCAGCGCACCGTGGTGCGCGCGCTCGCGTGGCTGCCGTCGGCGAAGGAGAAGCGGGCGCTGAAGTGGAAGCCCCCGCGCGGGCAGCGTGCCGGTAGCCCGATCCCGCGCGGGCGGTAGGCGACGGTATGCCCGTGCGCGTGTTCGTAGTAGGTCAGCCTCCCGCCGAGCGTCGCGTGCACGGCGACGATCGCTACATCGGGTCCTTCGGGCAGGCTCGGCACGGGGGGGACGGTGATCTCGAGCGCGCCTTCCTCCAGCAGCGTCGACATGACGACCCGGGCGGCGACGGGCTGTGTGCCGGTGGCGGCGATCAGCAGGTGCAGGTAGCCGTCGGCTGAGGGTCCGGCGATCAGCGCGAGCCTCGCACCCTCCTGCAGGACCTGTGGGCCGATCTGGAAGCGCAGCTCGGCGCTGCCCGCTCCCATCTGTGAGTCGGCGGGGCAGGCGGCTGGCCCGGAGGCTTCCAGGCGCGCCGGCTCGCAGGTGGCGAGACCGAGCCCGCTGGTGGCCAGGCCGAGCCCGGCGGGGTAGCGGATCTCGACCCGATCCAGCGGGGAGGGCACGGCGCCGTCGGGACCTTTGATCGTAAATGCGAACGACACGGATGTGGCGTCGCCGAGCCGCTCGGGGCGAAAGGAGGCGCTCAGCGTCGCGCCCTGCCCGGCCCACGCCGCGCTCGCGCTTGCGAGCATGAGCACGCACGCTGTCGTGGCCGCCCGCACAATCCGGTCGCGCCACCCCCGTGTCTGCTCGCCACGGGCGCTCAATACGTCAGCCGGCCACGTGTCTGCACGGTCATCGCATAGCTGCGCCGGTCGAACACCCCGTAGAGCTCGCCGCTGCCGCGGGCGTGTGCGTAGCGTCCGCCGCCGCCGCCGAGGCTCAGCGCGCCGCGGAAGCTGGGGCTGGCGCTCGTCGGGTTGCTGAGGTGTCCCTTGGCGTAGCCGCTGATCGACCCCGCGTGCGCGTAGATCGTGAAGCGGGCGTAGACAGTGGGGTTCCCGTTGTAGGTGAAACGCACGACCACCGTGCCGGGCATCGTGCCGGACGCTCGGCCCGCGTCGATCAGTTCATCACCGGAGGTGCGTATGTAGCGCAGGTGTCCTTCATCGCTCACGCTCATGCTGCTGGACGCGAGCGCTATCCCTCCACATGTGGGGCCCAGCGTGATGCTCACGGCACAGACCACGCAGCAGCTCGCCAGCCGCCTCGCACGTCTGCCGGTTCCCGCTGATTTCCTGTTCGCATTCACCCCGGCGGCTCACCCGTGCGAACTGCGCTGGTGAAGCCTCGTCACGCTGCCGCGCCCTGTGCCCTCGTCCGCTTCGCCTTCCAGACGTCCGTCGCGCAGCGTGTAGCGTCGCTGCGCGATCGCCGCCGCGTCGGTGTCGTGCGTGACGAGCACGACGCACGTGTCTGCTTCGCGTGCGACCTGCCCGAGCAGCCCGATCACCTCGCTGCTGCGGCTGCTGTCGAGGTTGCCGGTCGGCTCGTCGGCGAGGATCAGCTTCGGCTCGCCCGCGAGCGCCCTGGCGATCGCGACTCGCTGTCGCTCGCCGCCGGAGAGCTGCTCGGGTGTCCGCTCCAGATGCTCTCCCAGGCCGAGTCGTTCCAGGTAGGGCCGGGCACGGGCCTGCGCCGCGCGCATGCCGACTCCGGCGAGCATCAGCTTGACGGCGGCGTTCTCCAGCGCCGAGACGCGCGCCAGCAGGTGGGTGCTCTGGTAGATGAAGCCGACCTCGAGCATCAGCCTGTCCGAGGCCTCCCGCTCGCTGAGCGTGGACAGCACGCGTCCGCGGTAGCGGATCGTGCCGGCGTCGGGGGCGAGCAGTCCCGCGATCAGCAGCAGCAGCGTCGTCTTGCCCGAGCCGCTCGGCCCGTGCACCGCGAGCATCTCGCCGGCGTCGGCGTGCAGATCGACGTTGTCGACGGCGCGTGTCTGCTCTTCCCCGGCCTGGTAGCGCTTGACGACTTTCTCCAGCTCGAGCAGGCTCACCGGCGTCTCACCCTCTGCTCTGCCGGGCTGGCGTCCTCAACCTGTTGCCCGCCGCAGCTGGAGCACCGCGGCGAGCTGCGGCTCGCTGCTGGCCGCCAGTCGCCCGCCATCCAGTGAGAACGCACGGTCGGCGCCGGTCAGGCCCGCGGGGTCGGCCGTCCCCACGAGCACGGCGACGCCTTCGCTGCTCAGCTTGCGCAGCAGGCGCAGCAGCTCGTCGCGCTGCAGCGGGGTGACGCCTTTGATCGGCTCGTCGACCACGACCAGTCGCGGCGCGAGCGCGAGCGTCCGCGCCAGCGCCACGCGCACTCGCTCCTCCTCGCCCAGGTCGCTGGCCGGAAGCCTTGCGCAGCTCTCGGCGCCGACGCGTTCCAGCGCGACGTGCGCAGCCTCGTTCGCACGTGAGGGTGTGAGGCCGTGCGCGAGCAGCGCTGCGGCCGTCAGCGACAGCACGCTGCGGCCCTCGCTGCCGCGCAGCGAGCGTTGCACGTAGCCGACCTGAACGCCGCGCAGCTCCTCGCCCGCGCGCGCCAGGTCGCGGCCGTCGAAGCGCACGACGCCGCTGTCGGGCGCTTCCAGGCCGGCGGCGATCCGCAGCAGCGCCCGGGACTCGTGGTGGTTCGCGGACAGGACGACGGCCAGCTCGCCCGCCTGCACGCGCATGCAGACCCGATCGAGCAGGACTCGCTCGCGCCGCCCTTGCACTCCGCGCTTGCTGACCTGCGCCAGCTCGAGCAGCGGGCTCATGGCCGCGGCTCGCTCTGCGCGAGCGCTTCGAGGCTTTCCCGCGCGTAGCGTGCCCAGGCGAGCTTCGCGCCGATGGCGAGGCGGCTCTCCTCGCCGATCAGCGCCACCACCAGCTCTGAGGCGCCCTCGGCGCGGTCCTCGCCAGCCGGGAGCGTCGCCCGGCGGGCCTCGTCCAGGCATGCCTGCTGGTAGTGCCCGAGGATCTCGAGCGCGGCCTGCGGGTGGCGTTCCAGCGCGCCCAGCTGCAGCACGAAGATCCGCTGGCGCTGGCGGTCCTCCTCGATCTGGCCGGTGAGCCACTGCCGGTAGCCGGCGAGGCCCTTCTCGCTGGCCCGGTAATGGGGCTTGGGCTGGCGTCCGTCGCGGGTCCCCGGGATCTCTTCGATCAGCTCGCGCTCCTTGAGCACGCCGAGGGCCGTGTAGACGTGGGAGACGCTCGAGAGCGTCAGCGCGCCCCCGAAGGTTCGTTCGAACCGCTGCGCCAACTCGTAGGCGTAGCTCGGCCGGCGGATCACGAGCCCCAGCAGCGCCCAGTTCACGAGCGAGCGCATCGGCGTCGCATCCTGGCGTCTGAGCTGCCCCTCCTCCATAGCACGAAACAGCGTAACTGAACACGGCGTCCCCGTGGGCGAGTTGACCCTAATTAGAGACACGCCGCGACCTACAGTCAGGACGTGACAGTCATGGCATAGAACCTTCTAGGCGTTGGCTTATCGAGCCGCTCGCCACGCCTCACGATGCGGGGCATGGAGAGAGGGACCGCCGGGTTTGGCGCACGGACGCCCGCATCACACAGGCTGATGGCGCCTGTCGTTGCCGGGCTCGTTGCGGGCCCGCGACGCGGTGGGGCTTCCGCGACCAGGCGGCCGCCCCACGAGGACCTCCGACTGCTCATGGACGCCGTATGAACCATGCCACCACACCCACCTTTCACGACGAGCGCCCGCGTACCGGCTCGTGCTCGCCGCTGGCAAGCGTGCACCCCTACAGGGACCACCCGTCCCGGCCGGGTGCGCTGTTCCAAAAACGACCGTCGCCGGATTGCGCCGGTCTGTCAATCAAACCTGTAGGGACAAGGAGAGTGAACAGATGAGACATCTAAGGATCCTCGGCCTCTGCCTCGTGGCGGTGTTCGCGTTCGCGGCCGTCTCGGCGGTGAGCGCGTCGGCCGCTGCACCGGAATGGGGTCACTGTGTGGCGAAGAAGAAGGGACGCTACGCGGACGCGAACTGTCAGCACCTGGATCTGAAGAAGGGCAAGGCAGATGGCAGCCATGAATGGATCCCGGGCGGCGGCGCCGCGTGCTACGCGACCAAGCACGGCCGCTACGCCAACGCCGCGTGCACGGTATCGGGCCTGAAGAAGGG
Organism: Solirubrobacteraceae bacterium; assembly: GCA_050696475.1. Taxonomy (GTDB): domain Bacteria; phylum Actinomycetota; class Thermoleophilia; order Solirubrobacterales; family Solirubrobacteraceae; genus Palsa-744. Next base: position 5,092 of record JBOGXX010000343.1, read on the forward strand.
CAAGCCGAAGGGCAAGTTCGAAAAGACCGGCGGCGGCGCGTTCACCGCTAAAAGCGGCGCGGCTATTCTGCAGGCCCAGCTGGACGGATGTGACGAAATCGCGATAGCGGCATGTGACGACGAAGGCGAAGACGTCGCCTTCGAATTTTACAACGGAGAAACAGAACGCGAGGAAAAATTTCCAGCTCGAGAAGGATTCGTGAACGAAGGGTACCTCGCGGTCGAATGTGCAGGCGAGACCGCTAGTGGCACGGCGTCGGGAAGCAAAGAAGTAACGAACGTCGCGGTGGTGTTCCATGGCTGCTACAGCCCGAGCCTCGGCGTGGGGTGTTCGAGTGCGTCGGTCGCCGAAGGGAAGCCTGTCGAAGGAGAAGCCGGGGAAATTGTGATCAACGCGCTGAAGGGCGAACTGGGGTACATCGAAGGTAAAGGGACCAGCGATCCGAAGGTGGGTGTGCTGCTTGAACCCGCGGTAGCTGGTGGTGACTTCACGACGTTCCTCTGTGGGGTGCCCAGCCAAGACGGCGGAGCACCGAACGGGGCGCTCCTCGTGGTTGGTGAAGGAAACGCAGCGCAAGGGCACGTCTACACAAATGAAGTCGAACCGGGCGAAGGTCAGGGAGGCCACGACGGGATCATCTCACCGATCACGCCAGTCAATCAGATGACCTCGACCTTCACCCAGGAATACACTCAGACAGGCGTCAAAGGTGGGACAGACCCAGAAACGGCGGAGAACATTCCGGAGAAATTCGAAGGAGGGCGGCGCGAGCTGATCGAAACGAAGGACCTATATCCAAAAGAATTCTACGAATACCACGAAGAAAGAGGCGTCACGTGGAGTAAAGCGGCTGAGGTCCTCACCAACACGAACACGCTTACGGAAGGGCTGGCGGAGATCAAAGGCTAGGAGCTAATAGGAAGCGCTCTGACGCTGTCGGAGCAGAAGCTGGTGCATGTGGCGGGGTTCACCGGGTGGGCCCCGCCCCGCACCCGGTCACGAGGATGTTTCGAGAGGATGTTTCGATGAGAAGGGCTTCGATGAGGGGTTTGCGGACAGGCGTTTGGGTGTGCGGCTCGCGGGGGTGCGACGCGGCGCGGTCGCGCTGCGGGTTGCTCGCGGTGTCCGTCGTGCTGGTGGGATCGTTGGCGTTCGGGTGTGTCCCGGCGCCGGCGGCCGCTGAGAGGGGGCCGATCAGCCAGCGCGGGCATGTCTACAGCTTCGCGTTCGGGGCGAAGGGCAAGGGCGATGGCGAGTTCTCCGATCCGTCCGGGGTCGCTGTGAACGATGCGACCGGCGAGGTGTATGTTGCCGATGTCAAGAACAAGCGGGTGCAGGAGTTCGAGCCCGTCGTGAGCGAAGCGGGCGCGCTCGTCGGTGAGGACTATGCGGGGCAGTTCGCGCTCGCGTCTGACGGTGTTGTGGCCGTGGATGATTCGACGGAAGCTGGGGATCCGTCACGGGGCGATGTGTACGTCGTGGGCAAGGCGGCCAACGTGCTCTACAAGTTCAGCTCCGAGGGCGCGCCGATCGGGACGCTGAAGAAGTTCGGGGTTGCGGGCGTCAAGGAGCGCTTTGAAGCGATCGAGGGTGTCGCTGTCGATGCGGACGGGTCCGTGTTCGTGTACCAGGAAGATGGCGCGATCTACACGTTTAACGACTCCGTGGCCAACACGGCCGAAGCGAGCCTGCAGACGGGGCTTGGGCGCAAGGGCGAGCCGGGGTTCGCGCTGGACTCCGAAGGCGACTTCTACGCCGGGGTCGAAGGCGAAGGCGGCTTTCCGGTGGTCGCGAAGCTCGAAGGGATCACGGGCAAGGTCCTGATCGCGGCGCTCGACGGCGAAAAATCGACCGGGGTCGCGGTCAACACCACCGACGTGGCGGGCAACGAAGTCGACGAACAGAACGATGTGTATGTCGATAACGCCGCGCGCGTCGCGCAGCTCGCTCCTGAAGCGGCCGGCAAACCTGGTGCTGTGATCCAGCGTTTCCCGTCGGCGGGCGAAAGCGAAGCGCATGGCGGGCCGATCGTGCACGGCAGCCACGGCATCGCGGTGGATGATCGGACGGGCACGGTGTTTGTCAGCGACAGCACGGCAGACGATCTGGATGTGTTCGAGCTGGAAGCGTCCGGGCGCCCGACAGTGGACAGCCTGTCCGCGCACAGTGTGGTGGCGAGCCCGCCGCTGTCCAGCGTGATGAGCTTTCAGGCGCAGATCGACCCGATGGGCGCACAGACCAGCTACTACTTCGAATACGGCGCCGCCAGCTGCGCGGCCACCCCGTCCGCGTGCGTCACGACGCCCGTCGCGGACATCGGTGAAGGCTTCGGCGATCAGCAGCAGAGCCTCGAACTTGAGGATCTGGCACCCGGGACCTACCACTACCGGGTCCTCGCGGAAAACGCGCTCGGCACGGTCGAAAGCCCTGAACGCACGTTCACGATCCTGGCCTCCTCGAGCGGGCTGCTCGACGGGCGGGCGTGGGAGATGGTCTCCCCGCCCGATAAGCACGGCGCGGAGATCGAAGCGCTGACGAACGAGGGCGGGGTGATCCTCGCCGCAGAAGACGGGGACGCGCTCGCGTATGTCGCGAACGGTGCGATCACCGAAGAACCGCAGGGCAACCGCAGCCCGGAAATGCAGCAGGTGCTCGCGACCCGCGGTGCGGGCGGCTGGAGCTCGCAGGACATCGCCACCCCGAATGACAGGGCAGAGGGCGTCTCGGCGGGCAGTGCGCCGGAGTACCAGTTCTTCACACCCGACC
>JBOGXX010000344.1:0-6241 GCA_050696475.1 Solirubrobacteraceae bacterium
GCGCGCGCCGGGCCTCGCCAAGGAGGTCGCCGATCCGCTGGAAGCCGAGAGCTACCCCGCGCCCCGCTCGGTGCGCCATTCCGCCGCCACCGCACCCGTCAAGGCCGGTGAAGCGATCATCGCCGCCGGTGCCCCGTCGAACGCGGAAGTACGCACGGAGCTGCAGCAGATGCAGGCGGTGGAACGGAGCGCCAGACAGACGCAGCGGCGCACGCTCACCGCGGTGCCCGGCGGTGAGTCGATCGGCGGCGACGGCACGATCCCGATCCCCACGAACGTGCCTGAAGTCGTGCAGAAGGTGATCGCCGGCGCCAACGAGATCGCAGACTTCCCATACGTGTACGGCGGCGGGCATGCATCGTTCGTCGACAACGCCTATGACTGCTCCGGGTCGGTCAGCTACGCGCTCGCCGCCGGCGGCCTGCTCAGCGCACCCGAGACCTCCGGCCAGCTGGAGGGCTGGGGGGCGCCCGGTCCGGGCAGGTACATCACGGTCTACGCCAACGCCGGGCACACCTACATGTACGTCGACGGGATCCTCTACGACACCGCCGGGCGCAGCGGCGTGTACGCGTCGCGCTGGCAGGTGGGCGCCACCGACAACGAAGGCTACGTCGTGCGGCACTGGCCGGGGTTGTAGGGCCCCGGCCGTCGGGGGCTCCGCTTGGGCGGCGCCGGGCGCGGTCGATCGTCCGGGGCGTCGCTCAGCGGAAGAGCGTGGCGGTGCTGAGGACGGTGGTCGTGGCCGGGCTGCTCGAAGCCGCATTGCGAACGATCAGGCGCAGCATCAGCGGAGCCTTCTTGAGCTTGGCGAGGCGAGCGGCGGTGCGCTTGGAGAACTTGATGTGCACGGCGCCGCGGCCGCGCTTGGTGGTCACCAGAATCGCCTTGCCGATCAGCACCTCGGCGGGCGAGCCCGCCGGCAGGCCGGTCGCCGGCGCTCCAGGGATTCTGAGCCGGTGCGCGAGCGCGCCGTTGAGCAACACTTCGAAGCGACCGGCGACCTGCTCGTTGATGGAGTAGGTCACGACCAGGCCCCTGCGCAGGGCGCGCTTCAGCCGCTGCGCGACGATCGTTGCCGCGGCCACCGGCGCAGGCACGGTTACACCGCCGGAGGAGCCGGACGGGCCGCTGCTCGCGCCTTGGGTCTGCGTGGCGCTCGAGCCTGCGGCGCCGGTGGTGGGGGCCGGGCCCGACGTTCCTTCAGGGCCCGGTTCAGGGCTCGGCGGCGGCGGGCCGACGACGGTGATTGCGCGGCTCGTTTCATTGACCTGGCCGGCACTGTCTTCAACCCGGAGCGTCACTTCGTAGGTGCCGCCGTAGGTGTAGGCGTGAAATACGCTGGCGTCCCCCGAACCGGAGACCGCCGGCGTACCATCGCCGAAGTTCCAGGTGTAAACGGCGGCACGGTAGGGCTCGTCCGCGGGAAGCCCGGCTGTCTTGGCATTCAGCGTCAGATCCGACTCGGTGGCGTTGAAGCCCACGTAGTCTTCGGCCGCGACCGGGTTGGGGGCGGTGAAGTAAGGTTCCAGGTTCACCCCTTCGTCGCATTCGAAGCCTGCGCCACGGGTCATGGCGGTGCTGTTGTACCCCCAGGAGACGTAATAGCTGTCTTCGTTGATCTTCTCGTTGGCAAGCGCCACGGCGTGGGTTTCCGGCGTTTCCTTCAGTTCGCTTGGAGGCGGTCCGAAGTTAAACTGACACATATCTCCCTGCTCGGCATCGGTCGAGGTCTCATACCAGCCGTTGAGGTAGGGGTCGGTGACGACGTCGCGCTGCTCGATGCTCAGATCGTTGACGATCAGATCGGCGAGACCCTCCGCGTAGTCGCCGAAGGGGTTCAGGCCGTCCAGCTCGTTGGGCTCCTTCAGGCTGACGCCGTCCTGACAGCGCAGCGCAGCGGCACTGGTGCCGGAAGTGACGAGCGGGTTGAGTGTTTCGATGAACTCGCCCGCATCGCCCGCCACCCACGGCTGCACCACATACGGGATCGGGCCTTGGCCGCTCGCTTCGGTCACCGAGTGATAACCGCAAATGCCGCGTTCGTCTTCGCCACCTGCGACTTCAGTCGAGTACGAGCAGGTGTTTGGGTTGCTCGCTTCGGCGCACACGGTCACGCCCGGCGGGGTCAGCAGGTAGTACACAGGCGTGCCGCTCACTCCGGGAAGCGGAGGGTCGACCGAGTTGATCACATGCGCCAGCTCTGTCTGTATCTGGCTGTTCGTGAGACACACCGGTTCGGAGGAGAGGCGTTCGTGCCACACTTTTTCGGCCGGCTCGCTGCAGCGACCGCTGGTCGGATAGGGGTCTTCATCCTTGTATGAGCCGTGGAAGGTCATCTGGTTTTCGACGCGCTCACCGTTGGCTTCCGAGTACTGCCCGTCGAGCGCGAATACGTCGCCGAGGTTTTTGCTTTCGGCGCCGACGTCTTTGAAGTAGCGGTCGATCAGCCGCTCCCAGTCGCCGCGGTAGCTGCCGGTGGGATCCCAGTACACGACGTAGGCGTCGGAGGAGTGAAGCACCGGCCCGTCGTGGTACTGCAGCGGAGCGCCTTCATAGAGCGCGGTTTGACTCACGCCGGAGCGCAGCTGCAGGCCGAAGCCCCCCGAGACGACGGCCCCCGCCGGTGCGGCACCCACGAGCAGCGCCGACAGAACCGACCCCGCTGCCAGCGCAAGCACCCACCTGCGGGCGCGCGTCGAGCGTGCCGGGGCCGACGTGGAGAGCAAGCGCGCAAACATGGTCACGCCCTCTCATCGGCAAGCCCGGGCGATTGCCTTAGCCCGCTGGACGACATCGGCGAACCTCGGTGCGCGACTAATGCCACAGGCGATCAACGCCGACTGTGAACCATGACCAAAAGGCGGATCGCGCGTGGGCGCAGGGGCGTGTGGCTGCTGGTGACGGCGCTGGTGGTCCTTGGCGGCATCGTCGCCTCGGTGCTGGGCGCGCGCACGGTCTCGCGCGGGGCGGCGGGTCGCCAGCGCCTGGCCTTCCACCTGAGCTCCGCTGAGATCGCCTCGACCCTGCGGCTGGCGATCCAGCACGAGGAAGACCTGGTGATCAGCGCCAGCGCGTTCATCAGCGGCAACCCGCACACCTCCGCGGCGGACTTCGACCGCTGGGCGCAAGCAGCACGCGCGATGCAGCGCTACCCGGAGCTCCAGAACATCGGCTTCGTGGCACTCGTGCCGGCTGCGCGGCTCGCTGCGTTCGAAGCGCAGATGGCAGCGCATCCAGTACGGCCGTTCGGCCCCAACTCGGCGCCGCTGCGCGCCGAAGCGGGGGTCCTGCCCGCGGGCAAGCGCCCGTACTACTGCCTGGCGGTGGCGGGCCTGGCGCGCAACGCCGCCAGCTACCTGCCGGTCGGCCTCGACTACTGCACGCTCGCACCGACGCTGATGAGCGCCCGCGAAGCCGGCCAGCCGACGTACGCGCCGTTCACGCACATGGGCATCACGGCGCTCGGCGTCGAGACGCCTGTATACCAGCGCGGGGTCACGCCAAAGACGCCCGCCGCGCGACGTCATGCGTTCCTGGGCTGGCTCGGCGAGCTGCTCGATCCGGGCGTGGTGCTGGAGCGCGCGCTGGAGGGGCACGCGGGCGTGGCGGTCCGCTTTCGCTACCAATCCGGCGCGACGCGCGTGCAGTTCGCCAGCGGGCATGTGCCGGCGCGCGCACAGCTGGCCACGATCAAGCTCCACAACGGATGGACGGTGCAGAGCTTCGCGGCGCTGGCGGCGAGCGGCGTGTTCGCCGATCGCGAAGCGCTGGGGCTGCTGGCGGGCGGCACGCTGCTGAGCCTGCTGCTCGGGCTGCTGGTGCTCGTGCTCGCTACCGGGCGCACACGCGCGCTGTCGCTGGTGCGTGAGAAGACGCGCGAGCTCTCCCACCAGGCGCTGCACGACAAGCTCACGGGGCTGCCCAACCGCGCGCTGGTGCTCGACCGCGCGGAGCAGATGATCGCGCGCGCAGCCCGCCAGCCGGGCTCGATTGCAGGCGCATTGTTCGTGGACGTCGACGGCTTCAAGCACGTCAACGACAGCCTCGGGCACGCCGCCGGGGACCAGCTTCTGAAGGTCGTCGGGACACGCCTGCAGGAGACGGTGCGCGACGAGGACACGGTCGGGCGTCTGGGAGGCGACGAGTTCGTCGTGCTGGTCGAGACCACGCCCGGCGAGGCGGCGCTTGACGTGCTCGCGGACCGCCTCATAGATGCCCTCCGCGCCCCCGCGGAGCTCGGCTCCGGCAACAGGGTGTTCTCGGTGACCGCCAGCATCGGCGTGGCGTTCGGGAGCTACGAGTCACCGGACGAGCTCCTGCGCGACGCGGATCTCGCGCTGTACGCCGCCAAGGCCGCCGGGCGCGACCGCTACGCGCTGTTCGACACCAGCATGGATCGCGGGACCGAAAGCCGCCTGGAGCTCGCCACCCAACTCGAGGCCGCGCTGCGCGAGGAGCAGTTCTTCCTGGCCTACCAGCCGATCTTCGAGCTGTCCTCACGCCGGGTGGTCGGCGCGGAGGCGCTGATCCGCTGGCAGCACCCGACGCGCGGCACCGTCGCGCCGGACAGCTTCATCCCTCTGGCCGAGGAGACCGGTCTGATCGCCGGGATCGGCCGCTGGGTGCTGAGCGAGGCCTGCAGGCAGGCCTCCGTGTGGGCGGCGCAAGGCCTGGCGATCGGCATCTCCGTGAACGTGTCCGCCTACCAGCTGGGACGCAGCGGCTTCGCCGAGGACGTGCGCCGTGCGCTGCGGCAGTCGGGGATCGAGCCGTCCTTGCTGACGCTCGAGATCACCGAGACGGCGCTCATGCGCGACGTGCGCGCCGCGTGCGAGCACCTGCTCGAGATCAGGGCGCTGGGCGTGCGCGTGGCGATCGACGACTTCGGCACGGGCTATGCGTCGCTGTCACAGCTGCAGCGCATACCCGTTGACTTCCTCAAGGTCGATCGCAGCTTCGTGGCGGGGCTCAGCGGCGGCGGGCAGGGGCGGGGCCTGCTCGAGGCGATCCTCGGCGTGGGCCGCTCGCTCTCGCTGACGGTCGTCGCGGAGGGCATCGAGGAACACGAGCAGCTGCAGGCGCTCGAAGAGATGGGCTGCCAGTTGGCCCAGGGCTTCCTGCTCGGGCGCCCCGGCGGCGCCGATCAGCTGGGGGAGAGGCTCTCGGGCGCGCAAACCCTCCCGGGCGCGCTCGGGACGCCCGCCGCCTGAGGCGCTCGGACGCTCGACGTTCCGCGCTTCGCGCACGCGCCCGTCACGCCCCAGAGCGCGCACGGCAGCCACCGCCGGTACGGCTGGCTAAGCCGTTCGCACCTCGTAGCCGGCGTCCGCGAGCGCCTGCAGCACGTCGTCCGTGTGCCTGCGTCCGCGGGTCTCCAGCGTCAGCTGCACACCGGTCTCACGCACGTGCAGCGGCACCGCTTCGCGCTGGTGCTCGACGCTCAGCAGGTTCGCTCGGGTACGCGCCACCAGCTCCAGCAGCTCCGCGAGCCCGCCCGGTCGGTCGGGCACCAGCGTGAAGATGCGCACGCGTCGCCCCGCCTCGGTTTCCCGGCGCAACAACAACCCCGCCAGCAGGCCGCTGTCGACGTTGCCGCCCGAGACGATCGCCACCGTAGTCCCCGAGACGACCGGCAGGCGCGCACCGAGCAGCGTCGCCACCGCGACCGCGCCCGCGCCCTCTGCGACGAGCTTCGCCTGTTCGGCCAGGAACACCATCGCGCCCGCGATCTCCTCCTCGCTGACCGTCTCCACGCCGTCCAGCAGCTCGTCCAGCAGCGGCAGCGTGAGCGCCCCCGGCTGCTTGACCGCGATCCCGTCGGCGATCGTGGTGCCCGCCGAGGGCGCAGAGCCATGCCCCGCCGCGGCCTCGCCGCTCAGAGCCCGCGCATAGGGTGCGCACGCCTGCGCCTGCACGCCGATCAGCTGAACCTCCGCACCCGCACGGCGCAGCGCGATCCCGATCCCGCTCGCCAGCCCGCCGCCGCCGAGCGGCACGACCACGCGCGCGAGGTCGGGAACTTCCTCGAGCAGCTCCACAGCCAACGTCGCCTGCCCGCAGATCACATCCAGGTCGTCGAACGGATGCACGAACGCTGCGCCCGTCTGCAGGGCGCGCTCGCGAGCGAGACCGAGGGCCTCGTCCACGGACGCGCCATCCAACTCGACACTCGCACCCAGCGCCTCCACCGCGGCCACCTTCAAGACGGACGCGTCGCGCGGCATGAACACCTCACAGC
>JBOGXX010000345.1:0-3717 GCA_050696475.1 Solirubrobacteraceae bacterium
GGTTGGGCGCCCACCCGTCGCGCCGGCAGCCTCGCCGACGCTCTCTCCAGCCGCGCAGCCGCCGTTGCCACAGCCCTCGGCGGAAGACCCGCCGGTCTCATTCGCACCGGCGATCGCCTCCGCACAGGCGCCGATGACGCTTGCGCGTCTTGCGCGCAGCGTGGAACCACCCTCCCCGCGGCGGCCGCGGGGACGCCCGCTGAGCGCGCGGGTGGCCGCCGTGCTCGCACTCGCGGTCGTGGCGGTCGCGATCGTGCTGGTGGTGCACTCACGCTCGCCAAAGCCTGCAGTGCCGCTCGCGCCACCACCGGTGGTCAAGGTACTGATCCCCGAGGGCAAGACGCGGGCGCAGATCGCGCAGATCGCGAGAAGCGATCGACTGAGGGGCGACTACCTCCTCGACTCCAGGCGCTCGCCGCTTTTGAACCCGGTCAGCTACGGGGCGCCCAAGGGCACCCCCGACCTGGAAGGCTTTCTCTTCCCGGCGACCTACGACATGGATCCCGGAGCACCCGTGGGCAGGCTCGTGGGAGAGCAGCTCGAAGCCTTCCGCGAAAACTTCGGCGAGGCCGAGCTCGCGCGCGCCAAGGCTCTGCACATCACGCCCTACCAGCTTTTGATCGTCGCCTCGATGGTGGAGCGCGAGGCGCAGATCGCGGGGGACCGACCGAAGATCGCCGCCGTCATCTACAACCGTCTCGCCCAGGGCATGCCGCTGGGGATCGACGCCACGATCTACTACGCCGTCGAGAAAGCCACGGGGATCGCCACGTACACGCGCGAACTCACCGAAGCGCAGTTGCACATCGACTCTCCCTACAACACGCGCACGCGTATCGGCCTGCCGCCGACGCCGATCTCCAACCCGGGGGCGGCCTCGATGCGCGCCGCGGCCTACCCTGCGCACGTCGCCTACCTGTACTACGTGGCCGGCGCGAACGGCTGCGGCGAGCAGGTCTTCTCGAACACGCAGGCGGAATTCGAAGTCAACGCCGCCGCCTACAAGGCCGCTGTCGCACGCAATGGCGGTCACCCGCCGGCCTGCAAGAAGTGATGCCACGCCTGGGCGTCCTCGGCTGGCCGGTCTCGCACAGTCGCTCGCCCGCGATGCACAACGCCGCGATCGCCGAGCTGGGGCTGAGCGGTTGGCGCTACCAACGCTTGCCGGTCGCGCCGGCGCTGTTCGCACAGACAACCCTGTCGCTGCCCCTCTCGGGGTTCCTCGGCGCCAACGTGACGATCCCCCACAAGCAGGCCGCGCTGGCGCTCGCGAGCGAGGCGAGCGCGACCGCCCGCGGTATCGGCGCGGCGAACACGCTCACGTTTCACGGCGACGGCACTCTCGCCGCCGAGAACACCGATGCCCCGGGCCTGATTGCCGCGCTCGGAGATCTGAGCGAGCTGCCGTCCCGGCCCAGCGCGCTCGTTCTCGGCTCCGGCGGCAGCGCCCGGGCCGCCGCCTGGGCGCTGCGCGAGGCCGGCATGGCCGAGGTCTCGATCTGGAACCGGACGCCCGAGCGAGCGCACGAGCTCGCACGCGAGCTGGGAGTGCGAGCGGTGCGCCGCCCCTCGCGCGCAGATCTGCTCGTCAACTGCACTTCAGTGGGTCAGGAGGCTCCGCTGATCGAACGCTCGGCCACTGACGCTGACGCGCTCAACCAACTCGGATTGACGTTCGATCAACTCGGTGAGTACTCATATGTCGTCGATTTCGTCTATCGCTCCGGATCCACGCAGCTGCTCGCGGCTGCCCAAGCGCATGGCGCGCGCACCCTCGACGGCCTCGAGATCCTGCTCGCCCAAGGCGCGCTCAGCTTCGAGCTCTGGACGGGGCGCGAGGCTCCGCTGGAGGTCATGCGCCGCGCCGCCCGCGAGCCGGAGGCGCCCGCTTCATAGCTCATCGCCGGTGGGGGGAGCTCGATGAGCGACGCTCCTCAGCAGGCCGGTCCGGACCTGCACGCGATCTTCGGGATCGACGGGACACCGCGGGAAGCGGCCGAGCAGATCATCTCCGTCGGCCGCGGCGTGCTCGGGGACACCGGCTCCCACACGCCCGCCTCCTCCGCTGCAGAGCTCGAGGTCGACCTCGACGCGCAGCGGCTGTCCGCGACGGAGATCCACCACGACCCGCTGCCCGGGGCCGATGTGGAATTCGAGACGATCGCCGGCGCCGATCCCTACATCGAGGTGGAGCGCAGCGCGGGCCACGAGCCGAGGTCGATGAGCGCAGGGGACGCGTTCGCCGCGGGCGTCGCCGACCCGTCCCCCCGCGACGCGGCCGCGCGACCCTCCACGGGGTTGACCAAGCCCTCGCGACGTGGCTCCTCGCAGCGCTTTTTGACCGACGTGATCGTCGACATGGGTCTCGCCTCGCGCAAGCAGGTCGATGACGCGGTCGCAAGCTCGCGCGTCGCCGGGACGACGCCCGAGCGGGTCCTGCTCGAGAGCGGCGCGATCAACCAGGACGACCTGGCGCGCGCGCTGGCCGAACGCTACGGGCTCGAGCACCTCGACCTCGGCGTGTTCACCGTCGACATGGCGGCCGCCAACCTCGTGAGCACGACGATCGCCAAGCGCTACCAGACCGTGCCGGTGGCCTTTGCCGACAAGCGCACGCTGCTGGTGGCGATGGCCGATCCCTCGAACGTGCTCGCGGTCGACGACATCGCGATCATGACCGGCTATGAGATCCGCGTGGCGGTCGCGCCGCCGGACGACATCGCCGCGCTGATCTCGCGCCTGGACAGGCTTGAAGACGTTGTCGGCGAGTCCGGCCAGATCGCCGAGGAAGCCGAGGAGGGCGCCGAGGTCGTCGCCCTGCACGAGACCTCCGAAGACGCACCGGTGATCAAGCTCGTCAACCAGATCGTCGGGCAGGCGGTCGAGCGCGGTGCCTCCGACATCCACCTCGCGCCCGACGGCCGCGAGCTGCGTGTGCGCTTCAGGGTGGACGGCGTGCTCCAGGACATCACGAGCGTTCAGCGTCGGATGGCGGCCGGGGCGATCTCGCGCATCAAGATCATGGCCGAGATGAACATCGCCGAGAAGCGCCTGCCCCAGGACGGGCGCGTGGGGCTCGTGGTCGACGGTCGCCACATCGATCTGCGCGTGGTCACGCTGCCGAGCGTCCACGGCGAGGGCATCGTGATGCGTGTGCTCGACAAGGAGGCGGTCGTGGTCGAGCTCGACAAGCTGGGCATGGCCGACGCCGAGCGCGAGCGCTTCGAACACGCCTGCCATGAGACCCACGGTGCGGTGCTCGTCACCGGCCCCACCGGCTCGGGCAAGTCCACCACGCTGTATGCGGCGCTGCAGATGCTCAACACGCCGGAGAAGAACATCATCACCGTCGAGGACCCGGTCGAGTACGAAATGTCGGGCCTGACCCAGGTGCAGGTCTCCAACAAGACGGGCCTGACGTTCGCGACCGGCCTTCGGGCGATGGTCCGCGCCGACCCCGACGTGATCATGGTCGGCGAGATCCGCGACCGCGAGACCGCTCAGATCGCGGTCGAGTCCGCGCTCACGGGCCACCTCGTCCTCTCGACGCTGCACACCAACGACGCTCCGTCCGCGATCACGCGTCTGATCGAGATGGGAGTCGAGCCGGTCCTCGTCGCCTCGGCCCTGGAGTGCGTCGTCGCCCAGCGCCAGGCCCGCCAGCACTGCTCCTCCTGCAAGCGCCGCGCGATCATCCCGGCCAAGGTCCTCCAGGAG
>JBOGXX010000346.1:0-6247 GCA_050696475.1 Solirubrobacteraceae bacterium
CGGCCTGCGCGCCCTGCATCGCGCGCTGCGCCAGATCGATGACGCCCGTGTCGTCGTCATCGCCCCCGACGGCAACCGATCGGCGATGGCGCGCTCGATCACCACCCGCCGGCCGCTGTGGGTGGAGGAGGTGCCGTTCGCCGACGGCACGCTCGGTTACGCAACCGACGGCACGCCCGTCGACTGCGTGCGTCTGGCCAGCCTCGGCCTGGTCGAGGACTTCGCCGCCGACCTGGTTGTCGCCGGCATCAACCACGGCGCCAACCTCGGCGACGACATCACCTATTCCGGTACCGTCGCCGCCGCCCTGGAGGGCGTCGTGCTGGGTCTGCCCGCGATCGCCGTCTCACAGCAGTCGCGTGCGCGCCAGCTCGATTATCGCTTCGACGGCGGCTTTGCCTTCGAGATCGCAGCCGCTTTCGTCGCGCGCGTCGTCGAGCGGATCGAGGACGTGCCGCTGCCAGCGCGCACGCTGCTCAACGTCAACGTGCCCGCCGGTGAGCCCAGCGGCGTGGAGGTGACGAGCCTTGGCAAGCGCATCTACAAGGACGAGCTGAAACTCGAGCACGAGGAGGAGCACCGCCGGCGTTACTGGATCTACGGCTCGGACCCGGGCTTCCACGACGAGCCCGGCACCGACCTTGCCGCCGTCGCCGCCGGGCGTATCGCCGTCACCCCGATCCACTTCGACCTAACGGACCGGCGCAGCCTCGACGCGTTGCGAAGCTTCGACCTCGAGACGCTGCTGGAGCCCTCGATTGCAGACTGGCCGGCTCGCGACGCGCAGACGTGAGCGCTACCGACCTCGTCGCGCGCGCCGCCCAGCTGCGCCAAGAGCTGGAGCGCCACGCCTACCGCTACTACGTCCTCGACGATCCTGAGATCGGCGACGACGTCTACGATCGTCTGCTCGATCAGCTGCGTGCGATCGAGCGCGAGTGCCCCGAGCTCCTCACGCCCGACTCGCCGACCCAGCGCGTCGGCGGTGAACCCGTCGGGCGCCTGGAGAAGGTCCGCCATCTCGAGCCGATGCTGTCCCTCGGCAACGTGCGCTCTGAGCAGGAGTTGCGCGCGTGGGTCGAGCGCATGCGCAACCACCTCGCGCGCGAGGGCATCGAGGACCCCGGCTTTGCGTTCGTCGTAGAGCCCAAGATCGACGGTCTCGCCATCAGCCTGCTCTATCGCGACGGCGTGCTCGAGCGCGGCGCCACCCGCGGCAACGGGGAGGTGGGGGAGGACGTCACCCACAACCTGCGCACGATCGGCGCGATCCCGCTGCGCGTAGAGGATGCGCCGCCGCTGCTGGAGGTGCGCGGCGAGGTATACATGTCGCTCGCCGACTTCACCGCGCTGAACGAGCGCCGCGCTGAAGCCGGCGAGTCAACGTTCATGAACCCCCGCAACTCCGCCGCCGGCACGATTCGCCAACTCGACCCCGCCGACGCCGCCAGGCGTCCGCTGTCGATCTGGTGCTACCAGGTGGGCGTCACTGAGGATCTCACGTTCGAGCGCCACTCGCAGGCGCTGGACTGGCTGCGCGATCACCACTTTCGCGTCAACTCAGGTATCCGCGTGCTCGCCGGCGAGGACGAGGTGATCGCGCAGTGCCTGGACTGGGAGCGGCGTCGCGGCGAGCTCGACTTCGAGATCGACGGCGTCGTCATCAAGGTCGACGAGCTCGAGCTGCAGCGGAGGCTCGGTACCGTCGGGCGCGACCCGCGCTGGGCGGTCGCCTGGAAGTTCCCGCCCACCACCGCCCTCACCACGCTCGAGAAGGTCATGTGGAATGTCGGCAAGTTCGGCGATCTGCGCCCGTACGCCGTGCTGAAGCCGGTGGAAGTCGGCGGCGTCACGATCAAGCTCGCCACGCTGCACAACGAGCAGGACATCCTGCGCAAGGACATCCGCGCCGGCGAGGAGGTGATCGTCGTGCGCGCCGGCGACGTCATCCCACAGGTCGTCTCGCCCGCCCCCCATGTCGCCGAGCGAAAGCGCCGGCCGCCCGTGCCGCACCCGCCCGCGCGCTGCCCCTTCTGCGACACGTCCACCGTCAAGCCGCCCGACAGCGTGTACACCATGTGCCCCAACCGCGACTGCCCAGCGCGCGCGTGGCAGCTGCTCAAGCACTTCGTCTCCCGTGGCGCCATGGACATCGACGGCCTCGGCGAGAAGCAGGTCGCGCTGCTGCAGGAGCGGGGGCTGGTGAGCACGGCCGCCGACTTCTACCGGCTGGCAGCCGCGCGGCTGCTCGAGCTCGACGGCTTCGGCGAGCTGTCCGTGAAGAACCTGCTGGCGGCCGTCCAACGCTCCAAGCGGCGTCCGTTTGCGCGTGTGCTGTTCGCGCTCGGCATCGAGGAGGTGGGGGAGGTCACCGGGCGCAGCCTCGCCCAGCGCATGCGCGACATCGACGCGCTGCTCGCCGCCACGCCCGAGCAGCTCGCCGAGACGCCCGGCGTGGGGGAGAAGATGGCCCAGTCAATCGCCGCGCAGCTCCACGACGAGCGCACGCTCAAGCTCATTGGTGAGCTGCGCGAGCTCGGTCTGCGCTTCCACGAGGAGGGTCCAGCGCCCTCGCAGGGACCGCTCGCCGGCAAGACGCTCGTGCTCACCGGCACGCTGCCCAAGCTCTCGCGCGAGGCCGTCACCGAGCGCGTCCTGGCCGCAGGCGGCAGGGTGACCGGCTCGGTGTCCAAGAAGACCGACTACCTGATCGCCGGCGACAGCGCCGGCTCCAAGCTCGAGAAGGCGCAGCGCCTGGGCGTGCGCGTGCTCGACGAAGCAGGTCTGCTCGCGCTGCTGGGCTGACCCGCTTGTGCCATTTGCGCACAGCCTGGGTAGTGTTGGACCATGCGCAACTTGGCGATCATGCCCGCAGCGGTGCTGGCGCTGGCGGCGGTGCCCGCGCCGCTCGTGCCGGTCACCGCATCCGAAGCGGGCTCGACGATCAGCGCGCGTATCCACGAGCAGGTCTCCGGCCGTCTACGCGCCGGCTACAGAGGCGAAACGCACTGCGCCGGGCGCAGCTCCACCCAGCAGGAATTCACCCCTTCCACGCCGCTCGACCAGTGGCGCTGCAAGCTCGAGATACGCGGCCCGCGCTTCCCCCTACCGTGCAAGGCCGAAGCCAACGTGTTCGCCACCAGCCAGGCTCACCGGCCGCGCGTGCGGTGGCTCGAGGAGAGCCGCTACTGCCACGAAGCGCCCGCGTCCCCAAAACGATAGGCCTACACGCCCGGTTCGGCGAAGCCGCGGAGCATCCCCAGCACTGCGCTCGTGGCTGGCGTCGAGTGTGCCGGCAGACCCAGCGGCTGCCTCCGCGAGGAGGCCTCCGCCGCGGCCTCTTCCGTCGAGCTGATGTTCGCGTCCGCGATCGTGATCGTCATGTTGTCCTGGAAGATGTGTGCAGTTTCCGTTGCGATACCGTCCGTGAAGATCGCGAACACGAGCGTGTGCCCATCCGTCGCCTGGCAGTAGCCGACGAGGTTCGAGACGCCCGTCAATGTGCCCGTCTTTCCCTGGCAGTTGCCGGCCGCGCGGGTGCCCCGCATGCGCAGTTCCAGCGTGCCCGTGCGGCCGGCCACCGCCAGGCTCGAGCGGAGCACCGAGCCGATCGATGTGGGTGCGAGCTGCGTGAGCAGGTCGGCTACCTGGTAGGGGGAGGTCTTGTCCTCTTCCGAGAGCCCCGAGCCGTCCACCACGTTCGGGTGGATGCCGAGCGCCGAGCCGATCGTCCTCATTACCACCTGCGCGCCGGCCGCGGTGGTGCCGGCGCCGCCGTAGCGCGCGCCCAGGTCCTTGACCAGCGTCTCTGCGAAGAAGTTGTCCGATGGCGGCAGCATCAGGCCCAGCAGTTGCTGGAGCGTCGGCGATTGCACCTGCGCGAGCTGCGTAGTGCCCGCCGGCGTACTCGCCGCGCCGCTGGCGCCGCCGATCCTCACGCCCGCCGCCTTCAGCAGCCCCCACAGCGCGCGAGCCGCGAACGCCGCCGGGGCGTGCGGACCGCGCTCGGATCCCGTTTCGCCGCGGTTGAATGCAAGGCCGCTGAGCGTGCCTTCCAAAAACGGATCCCAGCGATAATCGCTCGAGGGCTCGCCTCGAAGCGAGTCGAAGTAGGACTCATCCCCCTCGATCGAGCCTGTGATGCGGTGAATGCCGTCGGCCTTCAACTGACTGACGAGTCTCTGTACGCTCGCGCCCACGCCGCCGTAATGGCCGCGGATGAACGCCGCCGTCCCGAACGTCGGGTCGCCGCCGCCACGCAGGTAGATGCTCCCTTCCCAGACTCCTCCCGGCGCCATGTGCCCGGTGCCGTAGACGGTCGTCTCCAGCCGCGCCGCCGGGCCCATCAGCTCCAGCGCGGTGGTGGCCGTGTACAGCTTCTCCACCGATGCCGGCGGGCGCATCACCGTCGCACGATCGGAGAACAGCGCCTGTTTGCTCGTCAGGTCGTACACGTACGCCCCGTCGGCGGGACCGGCGAGCTTCAGCTGGCGCGTGAGGTGGCTCTGCAGTTCGGACAGGCGCCCGACGGCCACGGCTGTAGCGGGCGCCAAGACGGCGGCTGCCAGGAGGCCGCAGAGCAGAATCAGGAGCTTTGCAGTCCGGTTCCGGTGCACTGGCCGTAGAATGTCCCTGCCATGGGTAAGGTTGTCAAGCTCGAACCGACCGTCAAGGCTGCTTCCAGCGCCAAGGCGCGGACGCGCCGCATCGCCCCCCGCGGGGTCGGTCGACCCGGCGACGTGGAGCGCCGCAGGCGCCCCAGGCGCGACAAGACGGCGCTCGTGCTCGGTGGCGGCGGCTTCACCGGCGGCGTTTATGAGATCGGCGCCCTGCGTGCGCTGGACCTGCTGGCGGTCAACAGCACCGTCAACAACTTCGACGTCTACGTGGGCACCTCCGCGGGTGCGTTCATCGCCGCCCTGTGCGCCAACGGCGTCACGCCGGAGGAGATGATGCGCGTCGTCACCGGCCAGGGGAAGGTGACCTTCAAAGAGATTGGCATCGGCGATCTGCTGCGCCCCAACGTGACGGAGTTCGCCCGCAAGGGCGCCGTGCTGCCGCTGCGTGCGCTCTCGCTCGTCCGCAGCCTGCTCTCCCAGCCCGGCGGCGTCTCGCTGATGGACATCGTCATGGGGCTCGCCGACGCGCTGCCCTCCGGCCTTTATACGGGTGCCGGCATCGAGCGCTACCTGCACCAGGTGCTCAGCGAGCCCGGGCGCACCGATGACTTCAATGAGTTGGCCAGCGAGCTGTACCTGACAGCCACCGACCTGGACACTTGCGAGCGGGTGGTTCTGGGCGTGGATGGCGTCAACGACGTTCCGATCTCCACCGCCGTGCGGGCTTCCGGGGCGCTGCCGATGGTCTACGCGCCGGTCAGCGTCAACGGGCGCGACCTGATCGACGGGGGAATGGTCTCCACCACCAATCTCGACATCGCCGTCGAGGCAGGCGCGAAGCTGGTGGTAGTGATCAACCCGATCGTGCCGTTCGTCAACGACTTCGCCGAGCAGGTCACCACGATCCGCGGAAGGCGCCCGCGGCGGGTATCCGACATGGGCTTCGCGCAGATCGGCTACCAGAGCTTCAAGCTGCTCGCCCACCAGCGGCTACACGAAATGGCCAAGGGCTGGGAGCAGCGCTACCCGGGTGTGGACATCGTGCTGATCGAGCCGGAGGCCAGCGATAAGCTGATGTTCCAGACCTCGATGATGAGCTTCACCTCGCGCGTGGAGATCGCGCGCCACGGCTTTGAGTCGGTGACAAAGCGGCTGGCTGGTGAGTACGAGCGCTACCGCGACGTCGCCGAGCGCCACGGCCTGGAGATCTCAGCAAAGCGTGTGCGCAAGGTGGTCGCTCACTTCGACCACGAGCGCGAAGAGGTGAGCGCGTGGCGCAAGATCCTCGAGGGCACCACCGGCGCGCTGCTGCGCCAGAGCGGGTCTGCCGGCTAGAGAACGTTCTCGAGCGCGTTCAGCAGACGATCGGTCGCCGCGGCGGAGTGGATCGCGATGCGCGTGCGGCCGGGCTCCCCGAGCGCGTCGCCTGCCGCGACGAGGATGCCCGCACGCTCTAGTTTCACCGCGAGCTCTGCGCCGGACACGCCGGGGTGAGCACCCCAAACGAAGTTCGCCTGGCTGTCCGATACCTCGAAGCCGCGCTCGCGCAGGCCGGCGATCAGTCGCGGGCGCTCCTCGCGAATGCGCCGCACGCGCTCGTCGACGATCTCTGCGCAGCTGTGCAGCGC
>JBOGXX010000347.1:0-2390 GCA_050696475.1 Solirubrobacteraceae bacterium
CGTCTGGACCATCAGGCCGAGGAGCGTCTGGCGAACCGCGCGGACCTGGCCCGCGCCGCCGCACTGCTCGCACGTCTCGATCGGGGTGCCCGGCTCGGCGCCGTTGCCGTGACAGTGCTCGCAGCGCTCGACCGCGTCGAAGTGGATCCCAACAGTGGCGCCGTTGGCGGCCTCGAGCAGATCGATCTCGACGGTGACGGCAGCGTCGCCGCCCTGCGCCGACCCCCCGCGCCCGGCGGGACCGCCGCCGAAGAACGCATTGAACAGGTCGCCGATCGACCCGAACGCGTCGAAGTTCGGTGCATAGCCCCCAGAGCGCAGTCCCTCATGGCCGTAGCGGTCATACGTGGTACGGCGCTCAGGGTCGGAGAGGATCTCGTTGGCCTCAGCCGCCTCCTTGAACTTCTCCTCAGCGTCGGGGTCGTGGGCGTTGACGTCGGGATGTAGCTCCATCGCCAGCTGGCGGAAGGCCTTCTTGATCTGCTGCTCGGAGGCGTCGCGCTCGACGCCGAGCACCTCGTAGGGATCGCGGGGCATGTCGCTGCGTTCAGGTTCCGGCGTAGGCGTCTTCGACGAAGCGCGACAGCTGTGAGGCGGCGTCGCGCACGGTCGCGATCGCGCCCGCGTAGTCCATCCGCACGGGCCCGATCAGCGACACCGTGCCGAGCTTGCGACTGGCCATTCCATAGCCTGTGGCGACGAGCGCGAGCGAGTGCATCGCCGGAAGCTCGTTCTCGTGGCCGATGCGCACGTACACGCCGGGCTCGGCCAGCGCCGCCCGCAGCACCTGCAGCAGCACCACCCGGCGCTCGAGCAGGTCGATCAGCTCATTGACGTGCGTCGAGTCCTCGAGCTGACCGGTCTCGAACAGCCGCGCGGTTCCCTCGACGAACAGCGCGTCCTCGCCCTCGGTGGCAAGGTCGGCAAACGCCGGCGCGAAGCGCTCGAGGAACTCGAGCTCTCGCGGGGAGAGGCTCAGATCCAGGAGGCGCTGCTGGAGCATCCTCGCTCCGAGTTCGAGGCCCACGAGCCGCTCGTTCAGGTACTCCCCCGCCCACGCCACCAGCCCCGCGTCGACGGTGCGCTCGAAGGTGGCGAACATCTTCGAGACGTTGCCGGCCGAGGTGATGATCACGACGAGCACGACCCGGGGCTGCAGCGCCAGCACCTCGACGTGGCGGATCGTCGCGGTGTTCGGCGAGGGGGCGGATACGACCGCGAGCAGGTTGGTCATCTGCGAGAGGGTTTCTGTCGTTGTGCGCATCGCCTCCTCGACCTCGCGGCGAATCAGCGAGAGCTGCACCCGGCGCTCGACCGCGAGCCCCTGCCCGGAGCTGAGCATGCGGTCCACGACGTAGCGCTGACCGGCATCGGTGGGCACGCGCCCGGCGGAGACGTGCGGATGATCGAGCAGCCCGTACTCCTCGAGCAGCGCCAGTTCGTTGCGAACGGTGGAGGGTCCGCATTCGAGCTCTGGGGCGGCGGCGATCGACCGCGAGGCGACCGGCTGGCCCGTGCGCAGGTGGTCCTCGACGACCTTACGCAGGATTCGCTCCTGACGAGGAGTCAGCATACCCTTGATTGTAGGCGGCGTGATGGCGTGCAAAAAGAGCCCGCGGCGGCTACAGCTCCAGCTCTGCCTCGGCGTTTCGGATTATCTTCTTGCCCGCCTGCTCGGCGGCCGTGTCCACGATCGCGCGTCCGCCGGCGAGCTCGCGCACCGTGCCGGTGACAAGCACCTCCTGCTCGGGTTCGCCCATGCCACGAAACTGCACGGACAGGCGCTTGAGATGCTCTGGACCGCCCGCCGCCTCCGTCTGCGCACGCGCGACCTGCGCCATCGTCCACAGGCCGTGCAGGATGCGACCCGGCAGGCCGACCGCTTTGGCGAACTCCACATCGATGTGGATCGGGTTGAAATCGCCCGAGGCGCCCGCATAGCGGACGGTCAGGTACTTGTCTGGCGTCACCCGCAACTCCGGGATCTGCGCGCCTGTCTGGAGATCCGCCATTGCGATCACACTCCTCGGACGATGTTCGTCCATGTCCCGCGACAGACCTGCTCGCCGCGCTGGTTGGTGGAGATCGACTCGAACACGTAGTAGCCGCGTCCGTCCGCTTCGGAGATGTCCTTGACGGCAGCGGCGGTCGTGATCTCGTCGCCGGCGACCACCGGGGGCCCCCAGACGAACTCCTGGCCGCCGTGGACCATCATCGCGAAGTTGAGCTCGATCTCCGGGTCGAAGATCGGCGGCCCAACCGACGGGGCGCTGTAGACGACGGCGAACATCGGCGGTGCCACGACATCGGCAAAGCCCGCCGCGCGCGCCGCAGCCACGTCGAGGTGAAGCGGGTTCGTCTCGCCCACGGCGAGTGAGTACTCCTTGATC
>JBOGXX010000348.1:0-3416 GCA_050696475.1 Solirubrobacteraceae bacterium
CTGCGGCGGAGTCGCCGAGTCGCCGAGCGCTGAGCACCGCAGCTTCCACCAACGCCCCCTCGCGCTGACCGAGCACCACCCCGAGGATCGTCAGTCTCCTGCCGGCGACTGTGACGCGCTTGGCGAACATCAGACAGCCGCCCGCCGCGCTGTCGGAACCGGTCTTGATCCCCACGTAGCCTTCCCCGCCAACCAGGGCGTCGTAGTTGTGCACCTCGCCGGCCACCGGCAGCACGGCCGCGGGCTCGGCGACGATCGTCGCGAAGGCGCGCAGCCGCATCGCCGCGAACGCGAGCTTCAGCTGATCGACGGCCGTCGAGGTGGTTGTCGGGTCGAAGCCGCTGGGGTCGGTGTAGGTGGTCGAGGTCATGCCCAGCTTGCGCGCGGTGGAGTTCATGCGCGCCACGAACGCCCGCACGCCGCCGGCGTCGTAGGCGGCGAGCGCCGCCGCGATGTTGTTCGCGGAGGGCAGCAGCAGCGCCTGCAACGCCTGGCGCTCGGTCACGCGCTCACCCACCCGCACTGGCACGGTCGACTCGCCGAGAGCCGCCCGATCGCCCTCTTCCTCGACCTCCGCGAGCGTGATCGTCATCACGAATCCCTGTTCACCGGCGCCCAGCGGGTGCTCGAGCAGCGTCAGGTATGCCGTCATCACCTTCGCCACGCTCGCGATCGGCACGGGCTTCGAGCCTCCCCAGCTGCCAAGGCTGCCGACCCCCTCAACCGCCTCCGCCGCCTCGCCTTGGTGCGGCCAAGCCAGTGCCGGTGGGCGGCCGGGAACGCGCACATAAGCGGAGAGGCTTCGCTGGAGCACCAGCGCTGGCGCGGTCTCCGTAGAGATGCGTCGCACGATCGCCACCACGACCAGCACGAGCACCAGCGCGCCGATCACCACCGTTCGCGCCGATCGAGCGGATGGCGCCCGGTGCGTGACTCCCGCTAGCGGTCCCGTCCTCGCCACAGAGGCCCAGACGCTAGCGCAGCGTCAGGCGCACGGCAGCTCCCAACAGGCGCCGCTCAGTCCGCTTCCGAGCGCCAGCGACGGTAGACGGAGGCGAACTCCTCGCGCATCGCAGGCGATAGGTCCTCCGCTCGCAGGCGTCCCGTCAGCTCGATCGTGGCGCGCATCTGTGCCAGGTACTCCGTACAGTGCTCGCAGGTTGCCAGATGGGCCTCCAGGCGCCGCCGCTGCGAGCGCGACAGAGCGCCCTCGATGTAGTCGGTGACGAGCTCCACCACCTGCCGGCAGACCAGCTCTTCCCTGTGCGAGAGGATGCTCATGCGCTTCCCATCTCCGCTTCCAGGGCCTGTCGCAGGTGACTGCGTCCCCGGTGCAGCAGCACGCGCTGGTTCGCGTCGCTGATCTCGAGCGCCTCACACACCTCGTGGCTGCTCAGCCCGTCCACGTCGCGCAGCACGAGCACCTCGCGCTGGCGCTCCGGGAGCTCGCCCAGCGTCTTGCGTATGTGGCCCGCCAGCGTCTGCGCGTGCATTCGGTCATCGCTGTCCTCGACCCAGTGCTCTGGAGGCGACATCCACGCTCCGGAGGAGTCGAAGCGCGAGCTGTCCACGACCGGGCCCGCGTCGCCCACGGCCACGCTGCGACGCTCACGCACGCCCGTGCTCCTGGCGCGGTTCACGAGGATGCGCAACACCCACGTCCTGAAGGTGGAGCGTTCCGCGAAGCCGTCGATTCCCCGCAGCACCCCAACCCAGGTGTCCTGCACGACCTCCTCCGCCACCGCGGGGCTCGCGACGAAGGAGCTCGCAAGTCGCAGCATCGCGGCGTGGTGACGCATCACCAGCGCGACGAACGCCTGCTCGTCGCCGGCGCGCAGGCGCGCAAGGAGCTGTGCGTCCTCGTCCGGGGGCCGAGGGCCGAGGCGTCTCAGCGCCGGCGCGGCGATCACGAGGATCGTCCCCACACGCGTGGTGGGTCCAAAGATGGAGGATGGAAAACACAGTTCATACCGTTGATCGTCAGCCGAGCAGGCTCCGGCGCGCGTGCAGATGCGGCGTTCCGCCCGGCTTGGCCTGAAAAGCTTCAGTCCGTGCGGTGCTCCGCGCGTTACACGTGCCTGTGCGCCTCGGCCCTCGCCGCGTGGGCCCGCGCGCGGATCACCGCGGCGCACGCCGCCGGATCGTCGTAGAAGGGCACGTGCCCGGCGCCGAGCGTCACGTGGGTGGCCCACGGCAGCAGTGCGCGCGCCCTCGGTGCCTGCAGGCGATAGGGGAGCAGGCGGTCGCGGTTGCCCCAGGCGATCGTCACCGGCGTGCTGCGCAGCTGCTCGGGCGCGGCGAAGTCATACTCGCCGAACGCCTCCAGCGTGCGCGCTAGTGCCGGCGAGGCCCACGCGTCTGTGAGCGTCGCCACCGCCTCCTCGGCCGGGAGTCGCGCGGGAAAGCCGAACGTCTGGCCGAACAGCGCAACTCGCCCGTTGCGGGTGCGCGCCAGGGCTTCCACGGCCGGGCGTGCCCGTGCGGGCACGCCCGCGAGCGCCGCCAGCGAGAGCTGGCAGAAACGCCGCTCGGCGCTCGTCCAGAAGCCGGCGGGGGAGAAGCTGGTGACCGATCGGATCGAGCGCCCGCGCGCGAGCTCCAGCGCGATCGCCCCGCCCATCGAGTTGCCCGCCACGTGCGGGCGCTCGAGACCGAGCTCCGCGAAGAACCACTCGAACGCGTCCACGTACGCGGCGATCGTCGGCTCGATCGAGGCCGCCAGCGCCGCAGAGCGCCCGAAGCCGGGGATATCGCATGCGATCACGTCGAACTCGCCGCTGAGCCGCCCGATCACCGGCTCCCACGCCTGCCAGTGGTGCCCGACGCCGTGCAGGAGCACGAGCGTCGGGCCCTCGCCCTCCCGGTGGTAGTTGATCGAGAGGCTCATGTGGGTGGCTCGGCTCGAATCAAGTCGGCGCCGCGCTCGGCGATCATGATCGTCGGTGCGTTCGTGTTGCCGCCGGTGATCGTCGGCATCACCGACGCGTCGATCACGCGCAGGCCCTGCAGTCCGTGCACGCGCAGGCGCGAGTCGACGACCGCCTGCGGGTGGGTGTCGCTCATGCGTGCTGTGCCGACGGGGTGGTAGATCAGCATCAGCCGCCGCCGCAGATCCGCCTCCAGCTCGCCGTCCTCCACAGCGCTCGGCCCGGGCTTCAGCTCGCGCAGCACCACATCCTTCAGTGGCGTCTGCGCGGCGATCTCGCGTGCCAGCCGCATGCCCGCAACCAGCGAGCGGGTGTCCTCGGGCTCGGACAGCGTGTTCGTGAGGATCCGCGGCTTGGCGGTGGGGTCGGCCGAGCGCAGCCACACCTGCCCGCGGGCTTGCGGCGAGACGAGCACCGGCGCGATCACCGTGCAGTGGCCGTCGAAGGTCTCCGCGCCGTGGTCTTCGTAGTAGGCGGCGCCCATGTGGA
>JBOGXX010000349.1:0-2161 GCA_050696475.1 Solirubrobacteraceae bacterium
GGCGCGATGCTCACCGAGCGGGTGCGCCGCGGCTCCGAGCGGGAGATCGCCGCCAAGAGCACACCCACCGATCTCGTCAGCGAGGCCGACCTCGCCTCCGAGCGGCTGATCCGCGAGCTGCTCGCCGCCAGGCGCCCGGACGACGGGTTCCTGGGAGAGGAGGGGGATCACACCCACGGCACCAGCGGGCTCAGCTGGGTGGTCGATCCGCTGGACGGCACGATCAACTTCCTGTTCGGGATCCCGCAGTGGTGTGTCAGCGTGGCCGTGCGCGACGAGCGAGGCACGATCGCAGGCGCGGTGTATGACCCCAACCGCGACGAGCTGTTCGCGGCGAGCCGCGACGCGCAGGCGACGCTCACCAGCAACGGCGCCACGCGCGTGCTCGGCCAGCGCGCATCCGGCCAGCGGCCGGAGGAGGGGGCGGGCCCTCGCGAAGGCGGCCTGGCGGGGGCGATGGTAGCCACGGGGCTCGCCTACGACGCGCGAGTGCGCGCCGCGCAGGCGCGGGTGCTCGCGCGCCTGGTGCCCCAGGTACGTGACATCCGCCGCTTCGGCAGCGCCGCGCTGGACCTCACGTGGACGGCCGCCGGGCGCTACGACGCGTACTTCGAGCGGACCGTCAAGCCGTGGGACATCGCCGCCGGCGCGCTGATCTGCGAACGCGCCGGCCTGCGCGTGCTGGAGCTGCCCGTGCACGAGCAGCTGCCCTGGGGGATCCTCGCGACGAATCCGCAGCTGGCCGCGCCGCTGCTCGAGCTCGTCGGCGGGCCATAGCGACCCTCGCCACGCCCACGGCGCCGAGGACTCTCAGCCGATCGATGCGGCGGGTGGGAATCGAACCCACACGCCCTTTCGGACAGGGCCTTTTGAGGGCCCCGCGTCTACCGTTCCGCCACCGCCGCAAGATCCGAGCGCAAGCGAGCATAGCTCGGCTCTGCAGAGTCGGAGATCCGGGACGCGGGCAGTAGTGTCCCGAACAGGACCGCCGTCGAGCAGGCGGCCCTCGCCTCAGGCGGGCTGGACCGGCGTGTCGCCGTAGAGCTCGTGCTCCAAGCCCGGCTCGCGCCGCTCGAGCTCGACGTTCCAGCCCTGGGAGAAGCCCCGCAGCGCGAACGTCACCAGCAGGATCTGAGCCGGGACGATCAGCAGCGTGAGCAGGCCCAGCAGGCCCGCGTTCAGAGCCGGCTGCGCGTAGCCGGACTTGTCGCGGTCGAACCAAGCCGGGGTGGCGACGAGCGCGAAGATCCCCAGCAGCACGCCCAGCGCCGCCGAGATCGGCAGAACCCCGCGGTTCCAGCGCACGGCAAAGAACGCGAACGTCAGGTACACGACGATGTATCCGATCTGCAGCGGGACCGCGCCCTCGAGCACGCTCCAGCCGCCGATCGTGACGGCCGCCAGCAGCGCCACGCTCACCAGCAGCAGCACCACCACGGTCGCGCGCGTCGCCTGCACCACAGGCTTGTCGCGGTTCGGGTGGGTGATGACGACGCCTGCGCGCGCCTCAGAGCCGTGGACCGAGGACATGACAATCAGCACCATACAAGCTGGCGCGGCCCCGCTACGCTCCAGCGAGCGCGCGGGCGTGGTGGAACTGGTAGACACGCCGGCCTTAGGAGCCGGTGGGCGAAAGCCCTTGGAGGTTCGAGTCCTCTCGCCCGCATCGGAATAATGCCTGCAAATCGACATATGTCGGCACCGAAACGATCGCGTCGCGGCCCAGAGGTCTCTCGTGGGTCACACCTTTGGGTCACACTTTGAAGCCGATCGGAGGCGGTCTCAGCGGCCGAGGACGAGCGCCTCGATCTGCTGGCGGACGTAGATGCGCCGGCGTCCGATCTTGCGGCTCGGGATCACCCCGCGTCTCGCCCAGTCTGAGACGGTCGAGGTTGGGACGTGGAGTAGCGCGGCGACCTCGGCCGAACTCAATACGTCAGCTGCGGTGAGCCGGCCGCCGTTGAGTCCCGGGCTGAGGACAAATGCCGGCCGTTGCCCGGGGGAGACGGAGCCAGCGGAACTCATCCGCCAGCGCCGATCACGCCGCGAATGCCATACCTCCGACAACAATCCATGATGCCAAGTTAGCAAACCTAGCTAGCTTTTGCCAACTCAGTCTGTTTCCGGCTCGCGGGAGATTCCTAGACCGTCGCGTGCGATC
>JBOGXX010000350.1:0-7794 GCA_050696475.1 Solirubrobacteraceae bacterium
ACGTTGAACGTGTCTGGCTTGTGCGTGTACCAGTCGATCGCCGGCGGGCTGCCTTCCGGCACGCGTTGGTAATAGACGCCGAAGTACTTCCAGAAGCGGTGGAGCTCGGCCGGCGTACCCGTCAGCAGCTGGAAGTCGAGGCCCGTCATGCGACGGTAGGCGCGCAGGCGCGCGGGCGAGTCCTTCCACGGGTCGACCGTCACCTCGGCGATCACCACCTTGGAGCCCAGCCCACGCGCCCTCACCTGCGCCTCGAGTTGCATCAGCGCGCCGGTCGTGATCGGGCACATTTCGTTGCACGCTGTGTCCTGCGGCGCGAGGACCACCCAGCGGCCGCGCCAGTCCTCCACCGAGAAGGGCCGGCCCTGTTCGTCGATCAGCCGCATGTCCGGCACAGAGCGCGGCTGCGCCAACGCCGTGCCCAAGGGGAGCGAGCGGGCCAGCGTGGCCGCGCGTGCGCCGCCCGCCCGGCCGCCTTTCGCATTCAGGATGGCTACCGTCACGAGCAGGGCGACGGCCACCGCTACGGAGCCAATCGCGATCCAACGTATGCGCCCGAGCTTCATCGACCCTGCAGCCTATTAGGAGTCGGCGCGGCCGCGCGCCGCACACACGGTCTGCCTGGTGACCGCCCCGAGCCGCCGTGGAAGCGCTGACGAGGGCGAGCAGGCGCGCTCCACTAGGCTATGGCGATCGCGTTCGCGCCCTCACAGGAGATCCTCGATCGCTACGCCTCCGTGCTCGTCGACTTCGCCCTCGGCGGCGGCTGTGGCGTCCGGCCCGGGGAGGTCGTTCGCATCGTCGCGCCGGAGAGCGCAAAGCCGCTTTACGCCGCGCTGAACCGCGCGGTCTGGCGCGCCGGCGCGCACGTGCTCAGCGGCTATGCGACCGACGACGATCACGAGGTCAACCTCTCGCGCGACTTCTACGAGCTCGCCGGCGACACGCAGCTCGAGCACTTCCCCGGCGCCTACATGCGCGGCCTGGTCGACCAGATGGATCATCAGATCAGCGTGATCGCGCCAAGCGATCCCCGCTCCCTCGACACTGTCGACCCCGCCCGCATCATGCGACGCGGCGAGTCGTTGCGCAAGCTGCTCGACTGGCGCAACGAGAAGGAGAACGAAGGACGTTTCAGCTGGACGCTCGGCCTGTACGGAACGCCGGGGATGGCTGCCGAAGCCGGCATGCGCGTGGAGGAGTACTGGGAGCAGATCGTGCATGCCTGCTTCCTCGACAGCGAGGACCCGCTGGCACGCTGGCGCGAGGTCGGGCAGCGCATCGAGGACGCGCGCAACTGGCTGGACTCGCTCGGAATCGAGCGGCTGCACGTCGAGGGCGAGGACGCAGATCTGTGGATCGGCGTCGGCGAGCAGCGGCGCTGGCTCGGTGGTCGCGGGCGCAACATACCCAGCTTCGAGCTGTTCACCAGCCCCGACTGGCGCGCAACCGGCGGCTGGATCTACTGCAACCAGCCTCTCTATCGATACGGCAACCTCCTACGGGGGATCCGCCTGGAGTTCAGCGACGGTCGTGTCACCGCCGCCAGCGCCGAGGAGAACGAGCGGGTGCTCACGGAGATGATCGCGACCGAGGGCGCCGACCGCATCGGCGAGTTCTCGCTCACCGACCGACGCTTCTCGCGCATCACCCGCTTCATGGCGCAGACGCTCTACGACGAGAACGTAGGCGGCAGCTTCGGCAACACCCACATCGCGCTCGGACGCTCATATCAGGACGCCTACGACGGCGACCCCGCGACGCTCAGCGAGAAGGAGTGGGAGCAGCTCGGCTTCAACAACTCGAGCGTCCACACCGACATCGTCTCCACCACCGACCGGATCGTCACCGCCACTTTGCGCGGCGGCGAGGAACGGCTCATCTACCGCGACGGCGAGTTTCAGATCGAATAGGCCGGCCGCCGCACTACGTGACCGCGGTCACCGTCTCGAAACGCACGTGCGCCGGCTCTTAGCACCAGCTCTTAGCGTCGGCTCTTAGCGTCGGCTCATGCGGCGTTTAGGCTCTTGCGCGAAGCTCATACGATGTACGGCGCAAGCAGGGCAGCGATCTTGCGGCGGGTCGCGCTGGCGCTGAGCGCGACCGCGATCGCCGGGGCGCTCCTGGGAACAGCGCTCGATGCCGCTCCAACTTCGGATGGGGGCGCGCGCGCTGCGCCGGGCCACTGCGGGACCGCTAGCGCCGCCACCATCGCCAGCGTGGACGATGCCGTCGCGCAGGGCATATACGAAGGAGAGCTGCGCAGCAGGGAGGTGAGCGCCGACGACGCGCACGTCACCGGTTCCCTGGCGCTGCTGAATGCACTGGAAGGCGACGACGCGGCCGCTGTCTACTCGGCCGTGCATGCAATCGTCTACACCCCGCATTGGCACATCGTGCGCCTGCGCGTGTTGAAGGCAGGACACGTCATCGCGGACGTCGGCGGCCCTGATGTGATCGCTCCCGTCTCCGGCGTGCTCAGGCACGACGGCAAGGTCGTTGGCAGCTACGTGATGTCCGTGCAGGACGACCTCGGCTACGAGAAGCTCGTCACCAGGCTCATAGGCGTACCGATCGACCTCTACCGCAGTGGCTCGCTGCTGATGGGCACCCTGCAGCCTGCTCCGCCGCAGCTCAGCGAAGGCTCGACCGTCAGCGTCAGCGGCGTCTCCTACCGGATCCAGCTGCTGAGCGCCAAGGCCTTCCCCAGCGGCACCCTCAGGATCGCGCTGGCGATCCCGACTCCGGCGCGCAGCGTCACCACCGCCAGCTGCTCGGCCGTCAGGTTGGCGGCGTGGGGCAGCGTCGCGATCCACATCGCAGCGCAGCTGCAGCCGCTTCAGGATCACTACCAAGCCCTCGTGAACGTACTTCACGGCACAACCGGGGGTCCGGCGTACATCTCCTCCGGCTCCAAGCGAATCGCCGGCGGATCGGTGCCCAAGCGGATTCCAAGCCAGGGGACCGTGCGCTTCGACGGGCGCTCGTGGGCCGTCTTCTCATGGGAGCCGCTGCCCCGCATCCGGGTCTACTTCCTGACACCCCCTGCTTGAAGCGGCCCGCCCTCATACGGCGGCAGGCCGCCGCTCAGCGCAAACGGGCGTAGCGCCACCGAGCGCCTAGCTGATGCTCGCGCCGAGAGCGGAGGCTGCGGGCTCGCACGAGGACGGAGTCGATAGGTTGGGACGATGGCGAGCGCTTTCCCCGGAGCACCCGGCGACTTCCCGACGGCGACGGGCATCCGAACCCACACCTGCGGAGAGTTGCGTAGCGAGCACGTCGGCCGGCAGGCGACGCTGACGGGCTGGGTGCACAACAGGCGTGATCTCGGCGGTGTGGCGTTCGTTGACCTGCGCGACCACTACGGCATCACCCAGCTGGTCACGCGGGAGGGCGTTGAGCCCGACATCGCGCGGCTGGCCAAGGAGACGGTGCTACGGGTGACGGGCGAGGTGCTCGCGCGCTCTATGGAGACGGTCAACCCAGAGCTGGCAACCGGCGAGATCGAGCTTGCTGTCGAGAGTGTGGAGATCCTCGGGCCTGCGGAGCCGCTGCCGTTCAACGTCTTCCCCGAGGAGGACGCACCGGAGGAGACGCGCCTGCGCTATCGCTTCCTCGATCTGCGCCGCTCGCGCATGCATCGCAACATCGAGCTGCGCTCGCGCGTGATCTCGAGCATCCGCCGGCGTATGACCGAGGAGGGGTTCCTGGATCTGCAGACCCCCACGCTGACCGCCTCGAGCCCCGAGGGCGCGCGCGACTACCTGGTGCCCTCGCGTGTGCACCCGGGCAAGTTCTACGCGCTGCCGCAGGCGCCCCAGCAGTTCAAGCAGCTGCTGATGACCTCCGGATTCGACCGCTACTTTCAGATCGCACCCTGCTACCGCGATGAGGATGCGCGCGCCGACCGCTCGCCCGGGGAGTTCTGGCAGCTAGACCTGGAGATGAGCTTCGCCACCCAGGAGGACGTGTTCACGGTCGTCGAGCGCGTGCTGGGGGGCCTGTTCAGGGAGTTCCGCGCGGATCGGCCGACGAGCGAGCTGCCGTTCCCCCGCCTGACCCACGCGGAGGCGATGGCCCGCTACGGCACCGACAAGCCCGACCTTCGAAACCCGCTGGAGCTACGAGACGTCAGCTCCGTGCTCGCCACGGCGGGAGTGCGCGCGTTCGAGGGTGGCCACGCGGTCGCTCTGCGCCTCTCGCCCAGGGAGAGCTTCTCGCGGGCGAAGATGGAACGCTACGACGGTTATGCCAAGGACCTGGGAGCACCGGGGCTGGCCTGGTTCATCGTCGAGCAGGACCGATCGCTGCGCGGCCCGCTTGCCCGGCATCTGGACGAGGACGCCTCGCACGCGCTGCTCTCGACGCTCGAGGGCCAGCCGGGGGACGCGCTGCTGGTGATCGCCGACAGGCAAGCCGCCAGGGCACAGCAGCTGCTCGGCGCGATCCGCGACCGTCTCGGCCGGGAGCTTGAGCTCTTGGAGGACGCGTACCGCTTCTGCTGGATCGTCGACTTTCCGCTCTATGAGCGCAACGAGGAGACGGGCAGGATCGAGTTCAGCCACAACCCGTTCTCGATGCCCCAGGGCGGTTTGGAGGCGCTGGAAACGCTCGATCCGCTCGATGTGAAGGGCTGGCAGTACGACGTCGTTTGCAACGGCACCGAGCTGTCCTCCGGCGCGGTGCGAAACCACCGCCTGGACATCATGTATCGCGCGTTTGAGATCGCGGGATACGGGCGCGAGCAGGTGGATGAGCGCTTCGGCGCCCTCGGCCGCGCGTTCCGTCTGGGCGCGCCGCCGCACGCGGGGATCGCGCCGGGGATCGACCGCATCGTGATGCTGCTTGCGGACGAGCCCAACATCCGCGAAGTGATCGCCTTCCCGATGAACCAGCGCGCGGAAGACCTGCTGATGGGCGCGCCGGCGCCCGCGACCCCGGAGCAGCTGCGCGAGCTGCATTTGAAGGTGGCGCCTTCCCCAAGGGGCTGAGCGCCGGCGAGCGCGCGGTAGATGACGCGTGTTGCTCGGTCTCAGCCTCGCTCGAGCCCGCCGATCAGCGTCTGGAGCATCAGCTCGAAGGATTCATCGAGGCTCAGCGCCAGCCCAAACCCGCCGTCTGCCTCGATTGAGATGAAGCCGTGGAGCGCTGCCCGCACCAAGCGGACGCGGTGCAGCACCTGATCGCCGGTGAAACCCCACGCGCTCAACACGGCGACGATCACGTCGACCGCGCGAACGGCCGCCCCAAGCAGCTCCGCGTCGTTGGTTGCCGGCGCGCGGATCGTCGCCGCGTAGCGCCCCGGGTGCTCCTGCGCATAGGCTCGATAGGCACGCGCCACCGACCGGAGCGCGTCCGCGCCGGAGCGTCCAACGGCGGCGTCGCGGATCGAATCGGCCAGCTCGCCGAGGCATCGGAGCGTCAGCAGGCGCAGCATCCCGCAGAGCCCGTCCACGTGGTTGTACAGCGACGGCGCCCGCACTCCCAGACCCTCGGCGACGCGGGCCAGCGTCACCTCCGCCAGGCTGTCTCTGTCGGCGATCTGGGCTGCTTGCTGCACCACCCGCGCTGTGTCCAGCCCGGCGCGGGGCATCTCAGGTGCCGCGCTCGATCGCCGCCGCCATCGCGGGCACGGGTGAATCGCGGATCTTGCCGTGGCCCGGGGCGAGGTGGTCCGGGTTCAGAGCGAGCAACTTCCTGGCGCTCTCCAGCTCCGTGGGCTTGTGCCAGGTGGCGGTGGCCGGTAGTGGGAACTTCCAGTTGAGCTTGGCGGTGGTGGCAACGCCGCCGAGGGTGGAGAACGCGTCGCCGCAGATCAGCGTGTTGCTGCGGGCGTCGAGGAACGACGCATGTCCCGGTGTGTGGCCAGGCGTGGCGATCACCTGCAGTGAGCCCACCAGCTCGCCCTCCTCAAAGGTCCGCGTCGGCTTTGTGGTGGCGCCTGGAAAGCCACCGCGCAGCTTCGTCTGGGGCTCGTCGGGGTCCAGCTTCAGATCCTTGTCGAGCAGGCGCGCGTCCCGGCTCGAGATCAGGACCTCGGCCTCAGGCAGCAGCGCGTGTAGTGCGTCGAGCGAGCCGATGTGGTCGGCGTGTGCGTGCGTCAGCGCGATCCGCATGATCGGTGCCCCGAGCCTCGCCGCGGCGGCCTGAATGAGCTTGGCCGATCTGGGGATCATCGTGTCGACGAGCGTCAGGCCGTCGTCCTCGTTGACCAGGTAGCAGTTGACAACGCGGAAGCGCGAAACACGAGTGATGTCTGGCATGGCCTAACCCCCTCGATAGGATAGCTAATTATAATAGTATTGAAACTATTCTCCATAGCCTCATGGTCGAGCGTCGCATGGAGCGTGGTGGGATAGCGTGCCAGACCGTTGAGGCGCGCGCGTACTACAGGCGAGGCCCCGCTTGGAGGAATCAGATTGCCCGAGAGCAGCAAGAGCAACGCCGCTGAGGTGATCGTCGTGGGCGCCGGCTTGGCGGGGCTCGTGGCCACGGCGGAGCTGACCGACGCGGGGCGCCGCGTGCTGCTCGTCGACCAGGAGCCCGAGGCGTCGCTGGGAGGACAGGCGTTCTGGTCCTTCGGCGGCCTCTTTCTGGTGGACAGCCCCGAGCAGAGGCGACTGGGAATCCGGGACTCTCGCGATCTGGCCTGGCAGGACTGGCTCGGGACGGCAGGCTTCGACCGTCCCGAGGACGAGTGGCCTCGACGCTGGGCGGAGGCGTACGTCGACTTCGCCGCCGGGGAGCAGCGCTCGTGGCTGCACGCGCAGGGAATGCGCTTCGTGCCGAACGTCGGCTGGGCAGAGCGCGGCGGTTATCTGGCGACAGGGCACGGCAACTCCGTTCCCCGCTTCCACGTGACGTGGGGCACCGGCCCGGGCGTGATCGAGCCGTTCGTGCGCCGGTTGGGCGACGCACGGCAGCGCGGGCTGGTCGATCTGCGCGTGCGTCACCGCGTCGATCGGCTGATCGTGGAGGGCGGCACGGTGACAGGGGTCGCCGGCCACGTGCTGGAGCCGAGCGCGATCGCCCGAGGCCAGAAGAGCTCGCGCGCCGAGATCGATGAGTTCGAGCTGCACGCGCAGGCGGTGATCGTCACTTCGGGTGGGATCGGCGCCAGCCACGAGCTCGTCCGCGCTAACTGGCCCAAGCGCCTGGGCGAGGCGCCCAGGCAGATGCTCAGCGGCGTCCCCGACCACGTCGACGGTCGCATGATCGCGATCAGCGAAGCGGCCGGCGCGAACGTGATCAACCGGGATCGGATGTGGCACTACACCGAGGGGATCCGCAACTGGGACCCGATCTGGACCGCCCACGGCATCCGCATCCTGCCCGGTCCCTCGCCGCTGTGGCTGGACGCGACCGGGCGGCGGCTGCCGGTGCCGCTGTTCCCCGGCTTCGACACGCTCGGCACGCTCGAGCACATCATGCAGACCGGCCACGACCACACCTGGTTCGTGCTCACCCAGAAGATGATCGAAAAGGAGTTCGCTCTGTCCGGCTCCGAGCAGAACCCGGACCTCACGAGCAAGAGCGTGCTTGAGGTTTTGAAGTCGCGCGTCGGCAAGGGCGCGCCCGCGCCGGTCGAGGCGTTCAAGCAGAAAGGCGCCGACTTCGTCGTCGAGCGCTCCCTCGACGCCCTCGTGCGCGCCATGAACGCTCTGACCGAGGAGCCGCTGCTCGACCTCGCCGACGTCGAGCGCGAGATCGTCGCGCGCGACCGCGAGATCGAGAACCCCTACACGAAGGACCTCCCGGTGACCGCGATCCGCGGCGCGCGGCGCTATCTGCCCG
>JBOGXX010000351.1:0-6198 GCA_050696475.1 Solirubrobacteraceae bacterium
GGTCGAGATGTTCAGCTTCCTGGCCCCCGAGCAATCGTCCGCCGAGCACGAGCGCATCCTGGCGATCGAGGAGGAGATCCTGGCCGCGCTGGAGCTGCCCTACAGGGTGGTCAACATCGCCGTCTCAGACCTCGGCGCCTCGGCGGCCAAGAAGTACGACTGCGAGGCGTGGCTGCCCAGCCAGGACCGCTACCGCGAGCTGACATCCTGCTCGAACACCACCGACTACCAGGCGCGGCGGCTGAACATACGCGTGCGTCGCGAGAAGCGCACGCGGGTCCTGCACACGCTCAACGGCACCGCCGTGGCGCTCGGACGCACGATCGTGGCGCTGCTCGAGAACGGCCAGCGCGCCGACGGCGGCGTGGAGCTTCCGTCCTGCCTGCAGCCCTACGGCGCGCCTGCGACGCTCCCGCCGGCGTAGCGTCACTGGACAATAAGAAGATAGTCTCCCGGTCATCTGTCAAGTAGACCCGGGGAGTGCGGCGGCGTGGGGGAAGTCCAGCGCAGCAGAATTCTCGAAGCGATGGCCGACGCGATGTACGACCGTGGCGCCGGTGGCGCCACGGTCACGCTGGCCGAGGTGATCGCACGCGCCGGCATCTCCAGCGGCGCCTTCCACGAGGCGTTCGCCGACCGGGAAGCCTGCCTGCTCGCGGCGTTCGACCTCGGCGTGGCGCGCGCGCGCGAGCGCCTGAGCGCGGCCTACGATGCCGAGCCCCGGTGGCTGGACGCCGTCAAGTCCGGGCTCGCCGAGTTTCTGCGCTTTCTCGAAGCGGAGCCCGCCCTCGGACGCCTGCTCGTCGTCTACTCGATGGGCGGCGGGGAGCAGGTCCTGCGCCGCCGCGTGCAGACGCTCCAGGTGCTCGCCGCCGTCGTCGATCGCGGTCGTCTGGAGGCGCCCGCCGCGCGCCGGCCCCCGGCGGGCGTCGTCGCAGAGGGCGTCGTCGCTGAGGGCGTCGTCGGCGCCGTCCTCGCCGTGCTGCAGAACCGCCTGCTCGCCGACGCGTCCGAGCCCGTGATCGGGCTCTTCGGAGCGCTCGTCAGCATCATCCTTCTGCCCTATCTCGGCGTCGGCGTGGCACGTCGCGAGCTCACGCGTCCCGCCCCGCCGCCGCGGGGCGCCCTCGCGCGCCCCCGCAGCGGCGCCGAGGGCCTGAAGGACCGCGCCGCGGTGAGGCTCACCTACCGCACCGCACGCGTGCTCGGCGCGATCGCCGGCTACCCCGGAGCCAGCAACCGCGAGGTCGCAGATCGCGCCGGCATCGTCGATCAGGGGCAGATCTCCAAGCTGCTCGCTCGCCTGCAGGACGCTGCGCTGATCGTCAAGATCGGTGAGCGTCGGCCAATCCGTGGCGCGCCCAACGCGTGGCGCCTGACCGCGCGTGGAGCTGCGCTGCTCGGCCTCGCCCGCGCCGGCGAGATCTAGCGCCGCCGCCGCGGCGGACTGCAGCGCTGACGCCGCGGCGAGGCGTGGGCTCGCGTCAGCCGATGTCGAAGGACAGCGAGCGCGCCGCGCCGCCTGTGGGCGTCAGCGTCAGGCGGTAGGCGCCCGGCGCCAGCACGCCGCTCCCCCTCAGGCCGCGAACGTCGCGACCGGGCGTCGCCGAGATCGCCGGCGCGCGGCGCACGAGCATCCAGCGGGTATGGCCGTGTCGGCGCACGCGCCTGGCGAGCGTCACCTCGACCCGGGCGGAGACGTTGATCGAGAACGCGAACGCGATGCGCGAGAGCCTCGGATGCGCGCGGTTCAGGGCCAGCAGCGCCTTCAGCGTCAGGGCGAGGGCGGAGATCCGCGGGCTCGCGCTCGCGGCGGCGCCGGTTGTCGTGGTGCTCTCGCCTTTGACGACGCCGAGCGAGCCGCCGCCAGAGACACCCGGCTGCGTCTGGGTTCCGGTGCCCGGAGCCTCCCGCTCGCGAGCTTCTTCTCGCGCCCTGGCTGCTTCTTCGGCGGCGCGCGCCTGTTCCTCGCTGCGGAGCGCCGCTTCGGCTTCTTCTTGGGCTCTGGTCAGTTCCGCGGTCTGTTCGGCGCTGAGGGGCTCGAATGCCTGCAGTCCGTCCGGGCTGCCGACCCCGCTGGGACCGTCATAGCCGCTGTGCGCGATGCAGATCAGCCGCGCGGAGCAGCTGGCGTGGGCCTCTTCTTCGGGTTCGCATCCCGTCAGCGACGTTTCTTCGTCGAATGGCAGGGAGCATCTTCCGTTCGAGCCGCTGGTGCTCGACGCGAGGATGTCGTGCAGCGAGGCGGGCGCTCGCGTCTCGTTCTCATACAGCGTCTCGGCGGGATATGCGACGCCGCCGGAGCCGCCCGCGAGGGCGAAGGTCGAGGCGATGATCGGCGAGGAGAGGCTGGTTCCGCCGTAGGTGTACCAGTGCTTGGGGTTCTTTTCGGGCGCGGGGTTCGTGTCGTACAGCGCGAAGCCCGTGTAGGGGTCTCCGTCCGCTGCGACGTCGGCGACGGCGCGTTTGCTGCCGCAGCCGACTTCGCTCCAGTCGGCGACGTGCTGCTGCCAGGGCTGCGCGGTGAACAGTTCGCTGCAGCCGCCGCCGGTCGCTCCGTAGCCGTCCATGAAGCCGTCGCTTTCGCCGCCGTCGTTCCACACGGTCTCGCTCTGCCACTTGCCTCCGGCACGCAGCAGACGCGTCCCGCCCACCGCGACTACGTCCGGCGAGGAGGCGGGAAAGCTCGTGTATTCGCGTTCGTATTCCTCGGCGGCGTTCCAGCTGCGATACCCCTGGTCGCCGGCCGAGGCCGTGATCACGGTCCCCGGATGATCAAACGGCGTCGGGCTTTCCCCCTCGGGCCCGCCCCAGGAGTTCGAGATCTCCTGCGCAGCGCCCTGTTCGGCCGCCCAGTCCTCTGCCCGGCCGAGGTCTTCCTCTTCGGGTGAGCTGGCCTCCACGAGCAGGATGTGGCAGTTCTCGCACGTCGCGCGTGCGGCCTCGATGTCGAGCGAGATCTCCACGTCCCAGCCCTCCGCTGCTTCGGCCTGCTCGGCCTGGGCTTCGCTCGCGCTCTTCAGCGCCGTTTCGAGTTCGTGGTCGCTGTGGGGGAAGGGAAGGCTCGATTCCGCCGTTTCGCCGTCCTCGTTGACCTTCGTGAAGCAGGCGGCTTCTTCGCAGCCTTTCAGTCCGAATTCGGCTTCGTAGGCCTTCAGGTCCGCGGCCGCGTTCGGATCGTTGTATGCGTCCACCAGCGCGATCGTCTGTGCGCCGGTGCTCGTCGTCGGGATTTCGTAGGCGCTGTGCAGTTCCGCCGGCGTCAGCCCGTAGGCTCCTTCCTTGGCCGAGCTCGCCGGGAGCGTGTGGTTGAGCGTTACGCCCAACGGGTGGTTTCGCGCACGGGCTGCGGCGCTCGTCGGCACGAGCTGCAGCGCCAGGCAGGTCGCGCGCCCTTCGCTCGGCGGCCTGCAGGCCGGTCGCACCGCATAGTCCGCGCCGGGCAGCGGCGAGACGGTTTCAGCCCTCGCAGCCGACGTGCCCGGCAGCAGAAGTCCCGCCGCGATCGCGGCCAGGCCGAGCGCTGCCGTGTGGCGCATGCGTATCGTCATCCGTCGTCCGTGCCTTCCGGATCGTGATCGGGTGCACGGGGGCGCAGCTTGAGGACGGAGCGCTCTGACGGCAATACGTCCACTCACCGCAGCTAAGACGGTAGCGCCCGCGGCCCCGGCTGTCGCCGTTTGCCCGGCCTTCGGCTTGCCCGTCCGCCTGGTCGGCCAGCTCGCGGACCAATCCTGATCCTGCGCCGCGCTCCCGAGGACGCGCGCAGGATCTCAGTCGGCGCCGTCGAGGGCCACCTCTGAGGCCTGCAGCGGCTGGCGCCGTGCGATCCAGCTGATACCCGGCGTGTCGCTGAGGCCGTGCGCGATGATCGAGGCGAACACTGCAAGCGCGGCGATGTTGAAGATGCGCGCGCCCGCGTGGACGTCGCGGCCGAGGATCAGCAGCGCAAAGGTCATCGTGGCGACGCCCTTCGGCCCGAACCAGGCCATGAACGCCTTCTCCGCGGGGGCCACGTGCGTGCCGGCGAGGGCGATCCACACGGCGATCGGACGGGCGAGCAGGAGCGTGGCGGCCACCACTGCGACCGCCGCCCAGCCGTCGCCGAACAGGCCGTCGATCGTCAGCAGCGAGCCGAACACGGTGAAGATCCCCAGCTTGACGATCTCCACCACCTCCACCGCACGCTCGGCGAACTCCTGGCGCAGGTCCGGGCGGCGGATGCCGAGGACGATCGCCGCGACGAACACGGCGATGAAGCCGTTGCCGTGTGGCGGCAGCACGGTCACGCCATATGTTGCGAACGCCACGCCCAGCCCGTAGAGGGCCTTCTGGTGCGCGGGGATGCGCCGGTCGCTGCGCTCGCTGTCGCTGTGGGGCATCAGCAGCGATCCGATCAGCCCGCACACCAGGCCGAACGCGAGCCCGAGGCCCACGTCCTGCAGGACGAAGTGCCACCAGACGAAGTGCCCGTTGCCGGCTTCCAGGGCCGCCGCGAAGGCGAGCACCGCCGGCAGCGCAAGGCCGTCGTTGAGGCCCGACTCGAGGTTCAGCGAGTGCCGGATCACACGTGGCACCCGGGGGTCGGTGACCACGCCCGAGGACAGCACCGGATCGGTGGGGGAGAGCAGCGCACCCAGCAGGAAGGACTCCGTCCAGCTCAGCCCCACCAGCGCGCGTGCCAGGAGCGCGACGACGATCGCCGTGATCGGCATCCCGATCGCGAGCTTGCGCAGCGGCAGCTGCCAGTGGCTCTGCAGCAGCTCGCCGTCGACCTCCAGGCCGTCGCGGAAGAGGATCACGACCAGCGCGATCGTCGCCAGGTCGGTGACGAAGCCGGAGCTCGCCCTGAAGTGCAGGACGCCCGCGGCGCCGTCGCCCAGGAGGAACCCCGCCAGCACGAACAGTGCCGCCAGCGAGAGCATGCTGCGCCGCGCCAGTCCGGAGAGCAGCGAGCCGAACACGAGCAGCCCGCCGAGCACGGCGGTGGCCGTCTGCAACGAGGTCACCGCGGAAGCGTCCCATACACCATGCCATGACCGACGAGAAAGGACGGCACAGGTCTCCATCGACGAGCTAAAGCCCGTCTAAGACCTTGCCGCCGTTGCAGGATGAGACCTAAGCGCCTGGTAAGAGTAGGGGAGGCCGCGCAACCTCGAGGCTCCTGGCCTGTTGCGCATCGACATGAGCATCTCCCGCCCTCTCGCGATCTCGATCCTCTCAGCCTTGCTGGCTGTCTCGGTGGCGCTCGGCGCAGGCCCGGCGAGCGCCGCCGCGCGCACCTCGCCCAAGGCGCGGCAGGCCAGCGCGTTCACGACGGGCATCGGCGACGAGCAGGCGACGATGTTCTCCAACCCCCTCTACACGCAGCTGCACACGAAGATCGTGCGCTACATCGCGCCCTACGACGCGGTCGTGCACCCGTACTCGCTGGATAAAGCGATTGTGTTCATCCACGACGCGGAAGCGGCGCACGAGAAAGTCCTGGTGGCCTTCTACCACTCCGAGTACACGCCCACGCGGATGCCCAGCGTGGCGCGCTACCAGAACGACGTCAAGCGGTTCGTGAAGCTCTTTCCGCACGTGACCGAATACGAGTCCTGGGACGAGGACAACCGCGGCAACGAACCGCGCGCCTTCTCGAGCCCCTCGGCCCTCGCCGCGGCGAAGTACTACCAGGCGCTGATCCGCGTCTGCAGGGGCTGCACGGTGGTCGGCCTGGACGTGCTCGACCAGGCCAGCCCGGTGCCCACGCTGAACTACATTGCCGCGTTCAAGCGTGAGATCTACCGCTTGGAGACGGTCATGCCGAAGGTCTGGGGCCTGCACAACTACTCTGACGTCAATCGTCTGGAAGGCTGGCGTACCGACGAGATCGTGCGCGCGCTCGGCGGGCGGGTGTGGCTCACCGAGACCGGCGGGATCGTCAAATTCGGAGGCGCCTTCCCGAACCGGAAGGGCTCCGGTCTCAGGCGCGCGGCGAAGGTCCTGCAGTTCACCTTCCGGGTGGCGGCCGCGCATGCGAAGATCAAGCGCCTGTACATCTATGACTGGAACGGCGGCACCGCCTCCACGCGCTTTGACGCGGGGCTGACGAACGCCGAGGAAGAGCCCCGTGAAGGCTACCTCGTGGTGTGCCACAAGCTGCACGCCAGGAGATGCAACGTGAGGCTCGCCAGGAACTGAGCTGGACTAACC
>JBOGXX010000352.1:0-4768 GCA_050696475.1 Solirubrobacteraceae bacterium
GGTCAGCGTCGTCTTGCCGTGGTCGATGTGACCGATGGTCCCGACGTTGACGTGCGTCTTGTCGCGCTCGAACTTCTCCTTCGCCACTTTGCATTCGCTCCTGTATCGACTTGTATGCCCGCCCCTGCGGAGGCGAACCTCAGAAATCTATCTAAATGCGGTCTTCCGTGACTGCTGCCTGCAATGCAGTCCGCTCCAGGCGCTGCAGCCAGTCTAGAGCGAGCCGTCTAGGCTGGGACCGGCTCCCCCGTTCGCTGTTCGACGATCTTCTCAGCGATGTTGGGCGGAACCTCCTCGTAGGCCTCGAACTGCATCGTGTAGGTGGCCCGGCCCTGCGTGTTGGAGCGCAGGTCGGTCGCGTAGCCGAACATCTCACTCAGCGGAACCCTGGCGCTCACCGCCAGCGCGTTGCCGCGGCGCTCCTGACCTTCAACGCGCCCGCGCCTGCGAGAGAGGTCGCCGATGACATCGCCGAGGAAGTCCTCGGGCGTGACCACCTCGACCGCGAAGATCGGCTCGAGCAGCACGGGCTTGGCGCGTTTGGCGGCCTCTTTGATGGCGTAGGAGCCAGCCACTTTGAACGCGATCTCCGAGGAGTCCACGTCGTGGTACTTGCCGTCCACCAGCGTCACGCGCACGTCCACCATCGGGTAGCCGGCCTTGACACCGTTCTCCAGCGCCTCCTCGATCCCCTTCTTGACCGCGGGGATGTATTCCGAGGGAATTGCTCCGCCCTTGATCTTGTTGACGAACTCGAAGCCCTCGCCGGGTGCCGGCTCGAGGTTGATGAACACCACTCCGAACTGGCCCGAGCCGCCGGTCTGGCGCACGAACTTGCCTTCGATCTTCTCCACGTTGCCGCGCACCGTCTCTCGGTAGGACACCTGCGGGCGTCCGACGTTGGCCTCGACGCCGAACTCGCGCTTCATGCGGTCTACCAGCACCTCCAGGTGCAGCTCGCCCATGCCCGAGATCTCGGTCTGGCCGGTCTCCTCGTTGGTGCGCACCTGGAACGTCGGGTCCTCTTCGGCGAGACGTCCGAGGGCGGTGGACATCTTCTCCTGGTCGACCTTCGTCTTCGGCTCGACGGCGACCTTGATCAC
The DNA here is from genome assembly GCA_050696475.1 of Solirubrobacteraceae bacterium. Taxonomy (GTDB): domain Bacteria; phylum Actinomycetota; class Thermoleophilia; order Solirubrobacterales; family Solirubrobacteraceae; genus Palsa-744. Next base: position 1,104 of record JBOGXX010000352.1, read on the forward strand.
AGGCTCGGGGAAGACGATGTTCTCCAGGTGCACGGGCGCGTCGGGGGCGGCCAGCGTGTCGCCGGTGATGACCTGCTTGATGCCCACCGCCGCAGCGATGTCGCCGGCGTAGACCTCCGTGACCTCCTCGCGGTCGTTGGCGTGCATCATCAGGATCCGCCCGATCCGCTCGGTACGACCGGTACCGACGTTCAGCACTCGCGCGCCGGACTCCAGACGGCCGGAGTACACGCGGAAGTAGGTGAGCTTGCCGACGTAGGGGTCGGCGGCGATCTTGAACGCGAGCGCCGCGAACGGCTCGGAGTCGTCGGCCTTGCGCACGACCTCGCGCTCCTGCTCCTCGCCCTTGATCAACTCGGTACCGACGACCGGCGGCACGTCCAGCGGCGAGGGCAGATAATCGATGACCGCGTCCAGCAGCGGCTGCACGCCCTTGTTCTTGAACGAGGAGCCGCACAGCACGGGGGTCAGCTTGGTCGACAGCGTGGCCGCGCGAATCGCCTGCTTGAGCGTCTCCGCGGGCACCTCGGTCTCCTCGAGCAGCAGCTCGAGCAGCGTGTCGTCGTAGTGGGAGACCTCCTCGAGCAGGTGTTCGCGGGCAGCCTGCGCCGCTTCCGCGAGGTTCTCGGGAATCTCGATCTCGTCGACTTCCTTGCCCAGCTCGTCCTTGTAGACGATCGCCTTCATCGCGACCAGGTCGACCACGCCCAGGAACTCGCTCTCCGCGCCGATCGGCAGCTGAATCGGCACCGGATGCGCGCCGAGCCGGTCGATCATCGTCTGCACGCCTTTGTCGAAGTCGGCGCCGATGCGGTCCATCTTGTTGATGTAGGCGATGCGCGGCACGTGATACTTGTCCGCCTGGCGCCAGACCGTCTCGGATTGCGGCTCAACGCCCGCGACGGAGTCGAACAGCGCGATCGCGCCGTCCAGCACGCGCAGCGAACGCTCGACCTCGACCGTGAAGTCGACGTGGCCGGGCGTGTCGATGATGTTTATGCGATGGTCCTTCCACTGCGCGGTGGTGGCTGCGGAGGTGATCGTGATACCGCGCTCCTGCTCCTGCTCCATCCAGTCCATCACGGCCGCACCCTCGTGCACCTCGCCGATCTTGTACGTGCGCCCGGTGTAGTAGAGGATGCGCTCGGTCGTCGTCGTCTTGCCGGCGTCGATGTGAGCCATGATCCCGATGTTGCGGGTGTTTTGGAGGGAGAACTTACGTGGCATCTGTGAGGGTCTCGGATCGTCTCGGGGGCTGGCCGCAGGCAAAAAAATAGGCCCTCCGGGCCCACGCACGCCGTTGGTCCGTGTTGGACCGGTCCGCGTTCGCTATCTGCTCGAGGTCACCATCTTGGTTGCCGTGTCCGTGGATCGCACAAGCATGCTTTGCATCCACAGACTTGTTTTCGACTATAGCAGAGCGATTCCTGCCCAAGAGCGTCGATCTGGAGCCAGATCTGCCATTACCGCGAGCCCGATTCGGGGCTCTCGCAGACGCCGACCGCGGGTGCATCCTCGACCATTTCGGCGAGCCGTCCGAGCACGCGGCTGGCCGCTCGCAGCTCGTCTGCCTCCAGACCCTCCAGCGCCTGTTCCCAGCGGCTCTGCCAGGCCTTGCGCTTGGTTTCGATCTTGCGCTTGCCCTGCGGCGTGAGTCGCGAGACGACCACGCGCCGGTCCGTCTCCGAGCGCAGCCGCTCCACGTGGCCCTGCTCGGCCAGGTGGTCGAGCATCTGCGTGACCGTCGCAGGCGTGAGCCGCGCGGCCGCCGCGAGCTCCCCCGCGGGCAGCTCTCCGCTCTCGGAGAGCTCGATGAGCAGCTCGAACTGGGCGTGGCTGAGCTCGTTGGCGCCCAGGTGCGTGTCGCGCCCCCGCAGGCGGCTGAAGCTCCTGAAGACGCGACGAAACGCAGCTCCCAGCTCGGTCAGCTCGGGGCTCGGATCGACCTTCCGCTCGGCTGTCGGTGCGCCGGCCATGCTCATCAGCCCGCTACACGCCGAGCGGCTCTGCAGCCGCCTCCGCGTTGGCCGCCGCGCGATCCAAGCGCGCGCTGGGGTTCTCCGCCCGCAGCAGCACCAGGCACGGGATCAGCGAGACGATGCAGATGCCCAACGACCACCAGAAGGCGGTGCCGTAGGCGCCGGAGAGCCCGCTGAGCGAATGCGTGTGCTCGGCGGCCCGCTGCAGCACGACCGCCAGGACCGCCGTGCCGATCGCGCCGCCGATGCGCTGCAACACGTTCAGCTGGGGCGTCGCGTCGGAGAGCTGCTCGGGGCGCAGCGCGGCGAACGCGGCGGTCATCGCGGGCATGAACGAGAAACCGATCCCGACGCCGCGCAGCAGAAGCACCAGCGACAGGTAGACGATCGACGTGCCCGGCCCGATGAACGCGAGCGGAAGCGTCGCCAGCGACAGCACCGACACCCCTACCAGCGCAATCCGTCCCCCGCCGAAGCGGTCGCTGAGGCGCCCGGCCAGCGGCATCACCAGAAGCATGCCGATGCCCTGGGGGCCGGTGAGCAGGCCGGTGACGATCACGCTCTCGTGGCGCACTTCCTGGTAGTAGAGCGGCACCAGGATCATCGCCCCGAACAGCGCCGCACCGAGACCGAAGGTGGTCAGCGACGCGGCCCCGAAGACGCGATTGGCGTACAGCCGCACATCCAGCAGCGGCCGCTCGACGCGCAGCGCGTGCCAGCAGAAGACCAGTCCGAGCGCGACGCCTGCCACGATCGGCCACACCACCTGCGGGGCGCCGAGCGTGGTTCCGGCGCTGCCGAGCTCGCTGAGGCCGTACACCAGCGCGCTGGAGGCGCCCGACATGAGCACCAGGCCGAGGGCATCCAGACGTCCGGCGTGACCGGAGTCGGTGTGCGGCAGCATCCGCCAGGCCAGCGCGAAGGCGACCACGCCGATGGGAACGTTGACCAGGAAGATCCACGACCAGTGCAGGTACTCGAGGATCGCGCCACCGATGACCGGCCCCAGGATCGGGCCCATCATCGCGGGCATCGCCACGATGCCCATCACCCGGCCCATGCGCTTGGGGCCGGCGACCTGGGCCATGATCAGCTGGCCGACCGGCATGATCATGCCACCGCCCACGCCCTGCAGCACGCGGAACAGCACCAGCGTGGTCGTCGAGGCGGCGACCGCGCACAGCGCGGAGCCGCCGGTGAACAGGACCAGCGAGACCATGTACACGCGCTTTGCGCCATAGCGTCGAGCCGCCCAGCCAGTCAGCGGTATGACTGCCGCCAGCGACAGCAGGTAGCCGGTGATCACCCACTGGATCTGCGAGATCGTCGAGTGCAGGTCGCGCCCCAGCGTGTCCAGCGCCACGTTGACGATCGTCGTGTCGAGGATCGACATGATCATGCCCAGGATCACCACGCCGGCGATCTTCCAGACGTAGGGCTCTATGTGCGTGCCCGCCTCCGGGTGAAAGCCAGGGTCAGGCGCTGTCGGTCGAGAGGACATTTGGTACCGAAATGTTAGGTACCGAAGTTTTCTTCTTCAAGGGGTGTGTGATCGATCGCACACAGCGGCGGGCAGCTTCAACCGGCGCGCTGCGAGAGGCCCCATGGGGGTGCCTCATAAATCAACCAACCCGTAGCGGGCCGAGGCCCAAGCCGGCCCAGGACGCAGGGAGCGTGGCGTGCTTC
>JBOGXX010000353.1:0-3394 GCA_050696475.1 Solirubrobacteraceae bacterium
CTGGTGACCACCACATTGGCGCCCAGCCAGCAGTTGTCCCCCACGCGCGTCGGCCCCTTCGTCTCGAAGCCCTGCCACGTGATCGGCTTCTCGGGGTCCTCGAAACGGTGGGTGGCGTCCGAGACGAAGCAGCCGTTGGCGAGCATGCAGTGCTCGCCAATCTCCACCAGCTCCTGAGCGGCCAGCATCACGCCCATGTTCAAGAAGCTCCCCGCCCCGATGCGAACGCGTGCGCCGCCGGGCGCGGTGATCCACACGCCGGGCTCCAGCAGCGCCCCCGCGCCGATCTCCAGGCGACCATCGCGCAGCGCCTCCAAGACGTTGCCGTGCACCGGCCAGCGCACGAACGCCTCGCGTCGCATCAGCTCCCAGTGGATGCGTACGCGGTTCCACGGCAGCGAGCTGCGCTCGTACCAGCGCCACTTCTGCGCCCACAGGCGTGCCTGGCGGGCGAGCTCGCCGGCGTGTGCCTCATCCACGCTCCCCACCATACGGGCTCCCAGCGCAACCCGGATCTGCCTACGCCGTGACCTTCGCGCGGCGTTTGCGCACCGGGCCCTTGCCCGTGTTGCTCGTGCGGCGCCGGAGGGCCGGCGCAAGCAGCTCGGCGAGAAACTGCCCTGTGTGGGACTGGGGCTCCGCGGCGACCTCTTCGGGCGTGCCCACGGCGATCGCCATGCCGCCCTCCTCCCCGCCCTCGGGCCCCATGTCGATCAGGCGGTCGGCGCTCTTGATGATGTCGAGATTGTGCTCGATCACGACCACGCTGTTGCCCTGGTCCACGAGCCGTTCCAACACCGCCAGCAGCCTCTGCACGTCGGCGAAGTGAAGCCCGGTTGTGGGCTCGTCGAGGATGTACAACGTCCTGCCGGTCGCCACCTTGGAGAGCTCCGTGGCGAGCTTCACGCGCTGCGCCTCTCCGCCCGAGAGCGTCGTGGCGGGCTGCCCGAGGCGCACGTAGCCGAGGCCGACGGCGTGCAGCGTCTCCAGGCGCCTGCGGATCTTGGGAATGTGCTCGAAGAACTCCAGCGCATCCTCGACGGGCATGTCGAGCACATCGGCGATGCTCTTGCCCTTGAAGCGCACCTCCAGCGTCTCGCGGTTGTAACGCTTGCCGTGACACTGCTCGCACGGCACGTAAACGTCCGGCAGGAAGTGCATCTCGATCTTGATCTGCCCGTCGCCCCGACATACCTCGCAGCGTCCGCCCTTGACGTTGAAGCTGAAGCGCCCCGGCTTGTAGCCGCGGGCACGCGCCTCCTGGGTCTTTGCGAACAGGTCGCGGATCACGTCGAACAGGCCCGTGTACGTCGCCGGGTTCGAGCGCGGCGTGCGTCCGATCGGCGATTGGTCAACGGCGATGATCTTGTCCAGCTGGTCCAGGCCGTTGATGGCGCGGTGCGCACCCGGGCGCTTGCGTGCGCGGTGCAGTCGGTTGGCGAGCGCCTTGTAGAGCACGTCGTTGACGAGCGTCGACTTGCCCGAGCCGGAGACTCCCGTCACGCACGTGAGAACGCCCAGCGGCACGTGTACGTCGATGTCGCGCAGGTTGTGCTCGCTCGCGCCGACGATCTCGATGTAGCCGCTCGGCGTGCGTCGCTGCTGGGGCACCGCGATCGTACGCGTACCAGCCAGGAACTGGCCGGTGAGCGAAGCCTCGATCCTCGCCACCTCCACGGCCGTGCCCTGTGCGACAACCCGCCCGCCGTGCTCGCCCGCCCCGGGGCCGAGGTCCACGAGGTGGTCGGCGGCACGCATCGTCTGCTCGTCGTGCTCGACCACGATCACCGTGTTGCCGAGGTCGCGCAGCCGTTCGAGCGTTCCGATCAGCTTCGAGTTATCGCGCTGGTGCAGGCCGATCGAAGGCTCGTCGAGGATGTACAGCACCCCCACCAGCGAGGAGCCGATCTGCGTCGCCAGGCGGATCCGCTGCGCCTCGCCACCCGACAGCGTCGCCGCCGCGCGATCCATCGAGAGGTAGCCGATCCCCACGTTCTCCAGAAAGCGCAGCCGCTCTGCGATCTCACGCAGGATCAGCCGCGCGACGTGCCTGTCGGCCTCCGACAGCTCCACCTCCTGCAGCCACCCCAGCGCCCGGCGCGCCGACAGCGCGCAGAAGTCCTCGATCCTGGCGCCGCCAACCAGCACCGAGCGCGACTCCGCGCGCAGGCGCGCGCCGCCGCACAGCGGGCACGCACGCAACGACATGTACTCCTCGATCTTCTCCCTGCTCCACTCCGATTCCGTCTCGCGGTAGCGGCGCTGGAGGTTCTTCACAATCCCCTCGAATCGCGTCGCATAGGAGCGCCGGCGCCCGTAGCGGTTGCGGTAGCTCACCTGCACCGGCGCGCCATTGGTCCCGTATAGGAACACGTCGCGCTGCTCCTGCGTGAGCTCTTCCCATGGAGCGTCCACGTCGACGTGGTAGAGCTCCGCAATCGCCTCGGTCATCTGCTCGTAGTAGTTGGAGGCGCTGTTCGCCCACGGCGCAATCGCCCCCTCGCCGATCGACAGCGACGGATCCGGGACGACCAGCTCCGGGTCGATCTCCATCTGCGAGCCGAGGCCCGTGCAGCGCTCGCACGCGCCGTGCGGCGAGTTGAACGAGAAGATCCTCGGCTCGAGCTCCACCAGCGACGGGCCGTGCTCGGGGCATGCGAAGCGCTCGGAGAAGGTGAACAGGGCCCCCGGCTCGGGCTTGACGCCTGGCTCGATCTGCGTCGCGGCGGCGCGCGGACCCTTCGCCCCCTTCGCGCCCTTGGCCACCTCGCCCGCGCGCGCCGCGGCGCTCCCCGCGCTGCCATCCTCGGCGGAGGCCGAACGGCCGGAGCCCACTATCTCGACCTCGACCAGGCCGTCGGCGAGCGCCACCGCCGTCTCGATCGAGTCAGCCAGCCGCTTGCGCACGTCATGGCGCATAACCAGGCGGTCCACCACCACGGAGATGTCGTGCTTGTAGCGCTTGTCCAGCACGATCGACTCCTCCAACATGCGCACGCGCTCGTCGATCTTCACGCGCGCGAAGCCGTCCGTGCGCAGCTCCTGCAGGAGCTTGCCGTACTCGCCCTTGCGCCCGCGAACCACGGGCGCGAGCACCATGAAGCGCGTGCCCTCCGCGAGCTCCATCACCTGGTCGATGATCTGCTCCGCCGACTGGCCCACGATCGGCCGGCCGCAGATCGGGCAGTGCGGCTTGCCCACCCGCGACCACAGCAGACGCAGGTAGTCATAGATCTCCGTGACCGTGCCGACCGTCGAGCGCGGGTTGCGCGAGGTCGTCTTCTGGTCGATCGAGATCGCCGGCGAGAGGCCCTCGATCGAGTCCACGTCCGGCTTATCCATCTGCCCAAGGAACTGGCGCGCATATGCGGACAGCGACTCCACGTAGCGGCGC
>JBOGXX010000354.1:0-8588 GCA_050696475.1 Solirubrobacteraceae bacterium
AGGCGAAGGAGAACGACTCCAGCGAATCGACCAGCACGACACGCCCGGAGAGTCCTGTTTCCGTAGCTGTCTGCTCCAGCTCGTCGGGCAGCGCCAGCACGAGCGAGTCCACCCGCAGCGCGAGCACCCGCGAGGCTACGATTTGCCGCCACAGCGACCTTACGCCGAGCACGGCGCCCGCGCCGACTAGGACGACGAATAGAACCGCCGGCAGGAGGTTGTGACTGCCGTTCGCCAGGCCGCCGACGCCGTGCTGTGACACGCGCGAGACGATCAGCGGCACCAGCACGCACCCGACGGCCCCACAGAACACGTACATCCCGAGCAGCAGGCAGAAGATCACCAGCGCCCCGAAGCTACGGTTCGCGGTGTCCAGCCGCATCAGTCCTCGCTCATCATCCGCTGCATACGACGCCACAGCTCGGGATCGGCGCGGGCCTCATCAACGAAGTGCGCCATCGCCTCATCGCCATAGGTACGGATCACGTTCTTGACCGCGAGCCCCGCCGGGTCCGGCGCAGTCGCCTCATACACAAAACTGCGACCAGCCGGACTGCGCGCGAGCGCTTCCTTGTCCGCCAGCCGGTTCATCACCGTCATAACCGTCGTGTACGCAAGCGGCCCAGCACGACCAGCGTTCAGCGCATCCACGATCTCGCGGACGGACACGGGCCGACCGGCCTTCCATACGGCGTCCATGACCTCGCCCTCCAGAGGACCGAACCCGCGGCTACCGTTCGCCGACTTTCCAGCCATAAACACGAGACTACTACAGGTGCGTCGTAGGCGCGCTGCTCGATTTCGTGCGATTCATCGCCAACTTTGAGCCCGACCCGAGTCTGCGGAGAAGTAACTGCGACACGGGCCACCGACAGCGGCCCAAGAGCAGCAAGACAAGCCCGTGCCGTGCGGGCGACCTGTCAGCTTGTTCACAGCCGGTTCCCGCTGCGGATCTTCACGGTGTGCGTCTGGGTTTTCGCACGAAGTGTGCGTAGAGGAACTGCTGGCTGGCACCCGACGGTGTTCGGTGCGTCTGAAGTCCGGAGTAGATCAGGGTGAACTCGGCGCCCAAGCAGGCTGCAATGCCGGGAGCGTCGTACCGGACGACCGGCAGCCCGCTGCAGCGCTCGGGGCCCTCGGGTCCGAAGGTCGCGAGTATGAGATGCCCGTCGGGCCGCAGGGTGCGGCGCAGGACCTCCAAGTAGCCCTCGCGGTTCTCGGCGGCAACCATGAAGTGAAAGACGGCCCGGTCGTGCCACAGCTCGTAGCGGCGCGCGAACGTATGGGCCCGGACATCGGCCTGGATCCAGGTGATCCGATCGGCGACGCTTGCGCTGCCGGCTCTGGCGCGCTCCAGCGCAGCGGAGGAGATGTCGGCCACGGTGACGTCCGTGTGCCCGCTGGCAACGAGCCGGGCGGCGAGGCTCGCTGTTCCGCCGCCCATGTCCAGGATCGCGGCATCCGGCGCCAGATGTGCGGACTCGATCAGCGCGAGCGAGCGGGTCGGCTCGGGCTCATACCAGCTGACCAGGGCCGGGTCCTTGCGCGCGTAGACGCTCCTCCAGTGTGCTGCGGCGTCGCTCATGCGGAGTCGAGTTGGCATGTGCGGGCCTGGCGCAGGGCGGCGGGCATGCCTCGGTCTACGCGAGCGCGGCGCCGAACGTCGCGCGGTTCGTGAGCTGGCCGAGGCGGTAGGCGTCGTCGATCGAGAGCGGGAACGTGCCGGGGTGCTGGGCGGCCCAGCTTGCCGCGGCGTTTGGGGAGGCGAAGAAGTGCACGAAGTGGCAGAAGCTCTGCACGACGTCTCGGCCGAACTGCGCCTCGGGGACGATGAGGGAGACCACCGTCTCGGGCGGGGCCACCTCGGCGACGCCGGCGGGCGTGACGGTCAGGGAGATGCTCTCGCCAGTGCTCGGGCAGCGTGAGCTGACGCGGGCGCTCTCGTCGAGAAGCTCGGGTAGGAAGAGCGTGTCCCACGCGCACTGCGCCCAGAGCGCGCGCCCGTCTATGTGGATGCGGTGATCGCCCACCTCGACCACGCTCAGCCCCATGAAGCCGATGACCCGTCGCTGCCCGTCTCGAAAGACGCCGGGCGAGCGCTCGAGCGTCTCCTCGACGTAGGCAGCCGGCAGCGCGAGCGTCTCCGCCAGGCGCCGCACATCCAGCGGCTCCCCCTGGGCGAGCAGTCGCAGCAGGGTCAGGGCGGCCTGCTGGGAGGCCGGATCGAGGTCGGGCATCGCTGTGGCGATTTGCGCGGCGAGCGCGTCGATGTCAATGCGATCCGTATTTGCCACGGTGACTTCGTTCCTGTTGCCTGGGATGCTCATCCCTGCGTTGCCCGATCGCGTATTGCGCTGATGATCCACTCCTCGGGCGGAGCGCCCTGGAGTCCGCCCGGGGTCTGATAGAGCCGGCACCCCAGGCCGAAGTCCTTGCGCTGCGCGGCAGCCGCCTCGACGTCGCTGCCGTTGATGCGCACCGTCGGTGAGCCGAGAAAGCCGATGCGAGTCGCCTGCTCCTGGGTCTCCACACAGCACAGGTCCACCTCGGTCTGGACCCCTTGCCTCTGGAGCATTCTGCGTAGAGCAGGCAGCAGCGCTTCGTAGTTCGGGCAGCCGTCGAGGTAGAGAAGCTCGACCTTCATCGGCGGGCGCCGGGATGCGCGGGCGTGTCGATCGTCGCACAACAGGCGACGTGCTCGGCGTTGCCGTCGAGCAGCGACTCGGCAAGAGCCACCAGCTCGCTCACGCGCTCATCGGCGATGCGATAGATCACCGAGCGCTGCTCGCGGCGCGTGGCCACGAAGCCACACCAGCGCAGGCAGCCCAGGTGCGTCGAGACGGTCGCCTGGGGCAGGTCCAGACGCGCGACGATATCACCCACGGCGAGCTCCTCGGCGTCTCCCAGGAGCCGCAGGATGCGAAGACGGGTCGGGTCGCCGAGGCCGCGGAAGTACTTCGCCAGCAGATCACCGCGGCTCGGCGCCTCGGTGAGGGTGAACGGAGAGGTAGAGACCACGCTGCTCATCTCGGGGAAGTACGATATCGGATTCTACCGATCTATGACTACCGACATGGAGGAGACGATCACCATGCGAGCACTGACAGCCTCAGTATCACGAGGAGCCGCAACCCGGAAGCTCGCCGGAACGTCGAGGCAGACCGGGCCGATCGGCACCGCGAGCCGGGCGCTCGGAGGCGCGGTCGTGATCGCGCTCCCGATCGCCCTCGACGGGTTCGGCTGGTGGGACGCCGGGGTCGCGCTGGTAGCACTGCCCGTGATCGCGGCGGTCCTCGCGGCGCTCGTCATGGCGGTCTCGCGGCGGCTTGCCCCGGGGTCGCTCGCCTCGCGCCACGCGATCTGCTCGCCGGCGGGTTGCAGCTTGATCGTGCTCCTCGTGCTGGCCAACGGCGCGTTTGCCGCTCTCACCCCAGCCAACGCCACCGTGACGATCTGGGTGTGGCTCGGCGCCTCGATGCTGCTCGCCGCCGCGCGTGGCTACGGCGGCTGCGAGGTGCTCGCGGTGTCGAACCTGATCAGCGGGCGCAGGGATGAGATCGGCTGCATCCTCTACACGCCGATCGACCGCTTCGAGGCGGCACGCAAAGCAAGTCAGATCGTCGCTCCTCCTCTCGGAGGAACCCCGCTGCGATGACTAGTCGAAGAGGTGGTAGTTCGCCTCGCTTCGCCCGGCGGTATAGATCAGTCCGGTCGCCTGCAACCGGCGGATCGCCTTGAGCGACAGTCCGGTCCGGCGGCGAGGCGTACCGGCGCGCGCGGGCTCGGCCTGGAACTGGCGCTGGCACAGCGTGGCGTACAGGCCGCCTACGCTCTCGGGAGGGTTGCTGCGGATGCTTTCCAGCAGGTCCAGGGTGCCGCGCGGCGTGTCGAGCTGGCCGAGCAGCAGCAGGCGCGGCGGGCGCACGGCGGCCAGGAATCGAGCATCGCTCGCGCTGCGGGCAAGCTCGGCCGGGTAGCCGTCGCCGCCGAGCTGGTCAACGAGCACCCGTCCAAAGTGTGCGTCAGTCTCGATCACAAGGATCGGCTCGCCGCTCGCCGCCGGTGCCGGACGCCGGAGCGGACGGCAGGGCGAGGGCCGCGCCGGCGGCATTTGCGTGGGTGCTCATCTTCGCGGCTGCCGCGGTCGCCTTTTTGCCGCCGGTGGCTTGCCGGCGAGGCCGAAGTGTAGTCTGAGCAGTTGGCGGACTCGCTCGGGGCTGAGGTCAAGTCGTTCTGCGATCCGTGCGAGCGTCAGGCCCTCCACGGCTCGCAGTCGAAACATCTCCAGCTCCCGCTCGGTCTGCACGGCGCCAGGGCGGGCGCGGAACGGCGTCAGGCCGTGGCGGTGAAGCTCGCAGATCAGCTCGTAGAGCTCGACGCCGCTGCTGAGTTCGGGGCGGCACAGCAGCTCGTCAAGCTCCTGTTCGGCGAAGTGCTCGGTGTCGTGGATGCCGGCCCTGGCCAGGCTCATGTGGGTAGCCTGGCTCAGGGCCAGCTCGTCAACGCGCATTGGAGGATCAGGGGTTGCGCGTCAGACGCTCAGCAGTTCGTCGAGGCGCCGCGCGACCTCCGAGGGGATCGAGCGTCCACCGCGGCGTTCGATCAGCCCGGCGCCCTCCAGGCGATCGAGTGCGTCCTGGATCTCCAGACGCTTCTTCTGCTTTTTCGCGCCGAATGCCTCGTAGGTCTGTTGCGCGGTGCGTGCGCCTTCGCCCTCGGCGCTGCGCACGAGCAGGCTTTCGAGGATGGCGCGGTCCCGATGGCGCTCCTCGCGGTCGCCGGCGCTCACCTTCTCGTCGCCCTCGCCCTGGCTGACCTCGTGGAAGCGCACTGCGGCGTGCGCGGCGATCGCGAGGTCGTTCCAGCGGTGGATGAGCTTGCAGGCGCGCAGCCTGCGCAGGCTTTCGCGGACATCGCCGGGAACGTTGAGCGTCCGAGCGATCTCGTCTTCTGCCCACGGCCGCTGCCGGTCGAGGTCGAGCATGAGGTTCAGGACGGCGCGATCGAGCAGTGCGTGCTCGGCCAACCCGTCTGGAGTACGGTGCGTGTGCATGGGGAGTACGGCTCCTTGTGCCACGGCGTCGGGGGCAGTTATCGCTGTCCGCCGGCGCCAATATTTGCAGTTGTGGATTGACCGTACAGACTCTGTGGCGGCTTTCCAGCCCGTGACGCAAAGCTGACACAGAGCGCGTCGAAGATGTAACAGTCGGCTTCGTCGGCGACTACTCGCCGGCCCACTCGGGTGGTGTGGCGCCGGGCTTCCATGCCTTGGTGACGCCGCCCCCTTGCTGACGCAGGAGCTGAGAGTAGTCGGCGAGCTGGTTCTGGAAGGCGAGCTCGTCGCGCGGGTCCTGGCCGCCGTCGTCGAGTTCGGCTCGCCACACGGCCAGCGCGCACAGCGTCTCGGTGGTCGAGTCGTCGGTCCACCATCCTTCCTTGAGCGTGGCAAGCTGGACGGGGTAGCGGCCGTGCAGCGCGACGACTTGGCCCCACATCTGCCGGCGCCAGTCCTCGTCGCCGCCGTAGGGCTCAAGCCACGGTGCGCGCTGCTCGCCACGCGCGCCGGTGAGCGCCGGCGCCTGGCGCAGCGGCCGGACCTTGCCGTCCTTGGCTGCTTGGGCGACACCGGCCTGGACGATCTGCGCGGCGAGCGTGGAGGGCGGCGTGTCCGCGTCGGCTGCGAGCTCGCGTAGCTGCTGGTCTACGGGGTCGGGTAGGACGATCTGTCGGCGGGCGCTCATCGTGTTCTCTCCTGTGCTGGTGGGTTGACGATCCGGCCGATCGCGCGGGCGATCCCCGGTATGCGGCTTACGCGGCTGGGTGCGATCGAGCGGTGAAAGTGCGTGCCGTAATCGCGGTCGGGCAGCTCGGGGTGCGCGAGCGATGGCGTCTGCGCGTTGCTTCTGCGCATGTTGGCCGCGAGGCGTGCGATGCGGTCACTGTCCTGGCCTTCGGTGCCGAGGTCTTGCCGGGCGACGAACCAGTCGGTGCCGCGGCGGGCGCGTGATGCCTCGACGTAGGCGGGCTCCTTGCTGGTCTGCCAGCTGCCGGTGACGACCAGGGTGCGGGTGACGGTGGCGCCTTGGGCGCGGTGGATGTGCTGGGCGTAGCCGAGCCTGAGCTTGGCGAGCTCGTCGCCTGTGAGGTGGGCGCGGCGTGCGGTGACGTCGAACTCGACCAGCACCTCGCCGGCCTGGCTGACGTCGAGCACCTGGCCGCGGCTGCCGTTCTCGATCCGCTCGGCGCCGGGCTGGTGGTGCTGGTCGATCAGCGCGATGCGGTCGCCTTGGCGGACGCCGTAGTGGACGCCGGGTATGGGGACCTCGGTCTCGCCGAGTTCGCCGCGCTGGGAGCGGAAGTGTTGGGCGCGGGCGTTGAGCCGGTGGATCTCCTGGTTTGAGGCATCGGAGATCAACGCGACCTGGCTGGGGTCGTGGGTTTCGGTGAGCGTCGCCCAGGCTTGAGCGGCGTGCTCGACCGCCTCGTCGCGGGTGTCCTGGATGTGCAGCTGGCCGCGGGCGTGATAGTGGGCCATCGCGCGGTCGGAGCGCCCGGCGCGCAGGTCCGCCCACGCGCGTTGTTCGGCGGGGTCGAGGGTGCGGCGGATGTGAGATAGCTCGGCGCTCGGGGCGATCTTGGCGAGCCTTGCGAACATGCCGCCGGCGCCGATCGAGGGCAGTTGCGCGGCGTCGCCGATCGTCACGAGCTTGGCGCCGGTGCGCTCTACGAGATCGGTGAGCCGGTCGAGCCGGTCGGTATCACCCATGCCGGCCTCGTCGAGGTAGATCGTGGTGTCCTGGCCGACGGCGAGCTGGCCGCGGTCGACGCGAGCGACGAGCGCGTCGAGCGTGAGCGTGCGCCCGGCCAGCGCGGGGCTGTCTTGGCCGAGGCGCTGCGCGGTGGAGCCAGAGACGGCGATCCCCAAGGTGCGATGGCCTGTGTGCTGCTCGGCTCTGGCGGCGGCGTCGATCACGACTCCCTTCCCGGTCCCGGCTGGGCCGACCAGGACCGCGGCGCGCTCGGGGCCGGTGATGAGCTGTAGCGCGTGGGTCTGCTCGTCTGAGAGGCGCGCGCCGATCCGCTCGGCGACCTGATCGCCGGCGAGCGTGCGAGCCTGGGCGCCGACGTCGCGGCCGGTGGCGGCGGCGAGCGTGGTGATCCTGCGCTCGATCGCCTGCTCGCGCGCGCGGACGGTGAGCGTGGTCATCAGCCCGCCCTCCAGTGGCAGGATGCGCCGCTCGGCGATCATCGCGCCTGCGAGGTCGAGGGCTTGGCGTGGTGAGAGCTCGCCGACGGACTGCTCGAGCAGGACGGCACGCAGCTCGCCGGGCTCGAAGGTCGCGGCGCGCTCGGTCAAGCACTGCTCGACGCGATCCTCGAGCGGCGCCTGCACCGCCGGCGCGACGCTGGCAACGGACGGGCGGCCGGGCTGCTCGGCGGCGAAGTCAAAGCGTGCCGCGGTGTCGTTCCATGCCTGCTGCAGGTCGCTGCGGGTGACGAGGGTCTTGGCCTTGCGGTTCTCCAGCTTGAGCGCTCGCAGCTCGCCGCGCTCGGGTGCGCGGCCGTACTGTGCGCGGAAGCGCTCGGCCGCGCGGGCGACCTCACGAGTGCGCTGCGAGAAGGCGTCCAGCAGGCCGCGCGGCCTATCGGCTATCTCGAAGTAGCGGCCATGTTTGCCGGTACCGCGCTCGATCTCATACCCCTGCTGCTGGAGCTGGTCGGCGAGCGCGGAGCGGTAGTAGGCGCCAAGCTCACGGGCGGAGCGAAAGACGGGACGTGAGGCGACGGCGACGATCCGCCCGTCCTCGCGGATCGCGCTGGTGATGACCACATGGCTGTGCAGCTGCGGGTCGGGCATGTCGCCCTCAAGGACGCCGCGGGCGGTCGTGTGCCGGTACTCGGCGGCCACGACGTCACGGGCACGCTCCTCGATCACCTGGCCGTCGTGGCGGCGGCGGACAGTCGGCACCGTCTCGGTGAGGTGGGCGATCGTCTCGGCGACGGCGGCGGCGTGCGCGTCCTCGATCCCGCGGCGCTGCTCCTCGCCGCCAAGCGCCCATTCCACAGACACCGACTTCGGCGCCGAGAAGCAGAGGTCGATCCCACCGGCGCGGCTGCCGTCCGCTCCGGCGCGGCGCAGCCACTGGCCGCTGCGGGGATGCTTGCCTTCCATCAGCGCGATGAACTCGCGGCCCTCGATCGTCGCGCCCTCGATCCCGAGGCGCGCGAGCGTGTCGGGGCTGGCGAGCCACTGGCCGGGGGCCTGGGTGGGCTCCCCGGTCGGCGCGAGATAATAGTCGCCGCGCTCGTGCTCGACGGTCTTTGACTCCAGGTAGCGGGCGTAGCCGCCCGCTTTGCCTCCACCGATGCTGGCTGCGGTCATCACAACGGCTACAGACCCCCAAGCCTCGTGACCGGCCAACGAGTTGCACGGCACGGACACAGTGCGCGCACGGCTGTGCATCTACGGATGAAAAGTCAAGGGGTTGCGCGGCCTTTTCTTCGAGGTTGCTGAGGTGTTGATCCAGGTTCGAGGCTGCGCTCGGATGGCACAGTGATCGCACAGCGCCCGGAGGGCCGTGCATATC
>JBOGXX010000355.1:0-8754 GCA_050696475.1 Solirubrobacteraceae bacterium
GCGAGTTCAGCTGGCAGTACCTCGAGCAGGGCCCCGAGGTCTGGCGGGTTCGGATCGGCCGGCCCGGCTGAGCCGCTACACCCGCCCTCCATGGCCCGTCCTGGCGAGGGTGCCGAGCTTGCCCTCGATGCAGTCGAGCAGCTGCCGGTAGGAGGCGCAGAAGGACCCAACGCCCTCCAGCTCGAGCTCTGCCGTCACCGCGCCGAGGTCGATCCCGGCACCAGCCACCTCGGCCAGGGTGCTTTCGGCCTGAGTGGGGTCGCCGTCAAGGGTGCGAGTGACCTCGCCGTGGTCGGCGAACGCGCGCAGTGTCTGCTCGGGCATCGTGTTGATCACATCGGGTCCGATCAGCTCGGCGACATAGCGCACGTCGGAGTAGTCGGGGTTCTTCGTGCCCGTGCTGGCCCACAGCGGCCGCTGGCGTTTGCCGCCCAGCGCTTGTAGACGTTCCCACTCGCCGCCGGCGAACTTGGCGAGGAAGCTCTGGTAGGCGACGCGCGCGCTGGCGATCGCGACGCGCCCGCGCAGCGGCGAGTCCTCTGGCAGCGTCGCGTCAACCTTGGTGTCGATCCGCGAGAGGAAGAACGACGCGACGGAGCTGATCCCGGTGAGCGGCTCGCCGGCATCGGCGCGCGCGGCGAGGCCGCGCAGGTAGGCGCCGATGACCCGCTCGTAGCGCTCGATCGAGAACAACAGCGTGACGTTGACGTTCACGCCGCGGCGCGTCAGCTCCTCGATTGCCGCCAGACCCGCCTCGGTGCCGGGCACCTTGATCATCACGTTCGGCTGACCCAGTCGCCGCCACAGCTCGCTTGCCTGGTCGATCGTTGCCTGCGTGTCATCGGCGAGATCAGGGGTGCACTCGAAGGAGATGAACCCGTCGCGGCCGCCACTCTGCTCATAGACGCGACGCATCTCGCGCGCGGCCTCACGCACGTCCTCAAGCGCGAGCGCGAAGAACAGCTCGCGGGTCTCGCGGCCACCGGCTGCGGCCAGTCTCCGCAACTGCTCGTCGTAGCGGTCAGACCCGGTGATCGCCTTCGCGAAGATCGTCGGGTTGGAGGTCGCTCCGGTGACGCTGTCGTCGCGAATCAGCCCGGCGAACTCGCCGCTCTGCAGCAACCGGCGAGAGAGCGTGTCCAGCCAGATCGAAACTCCCGCCTCGTGCAGCCGCTTCAGATTCACGTCCGCGACCATGATGGACCGCCGCTCAGCGTCCAGCGGCGGGCTCGCCGGCCAGCGACCACAGCCCCGTGCCGGAGTCCGCCAGCTCCGCGGCGTCCACCGGCCGGCGCGAGCGGATCAGCGCCTGGATCTGCTCATTGACATCCCAGACGTTCACGTTCATCCCAGCCACCACGCGCCCGTCGAGCCGCCAGAAGGCGATGAACTCGCCACCCTCGCGGTCGCCGCGGAAGACGACCTGATCCCACTCGGGAGCGTAACCGGAGTACTCCATACCCACCTCGTACTGGTCAGAGAAGAAGTACGGGATGCGCTCGTAACTGACCGGCTCGCCGAGCATCGCGCGCGCTGCCGCCGGCCCCTGGTTCAGGGCGTTGGACCAGTGCTCGACACGGATCCGTTGCCCGTAGAACGGATGCCAGGCGCGCGCGACGTCACCGGCGGCGAACACATTGGGCGCCGAGCTCTGGAGCTTCTCGTTCACGAGAATCCCGTCCTCGACGTCCAACCCCGCGTCTTCGGCCAGCTGTACGCGGGGCGCGGCGCCGACCCCGACGACTGCGAAATCGCAGTCGATCACACGGCCGCCGCTGGTGCGCACGCGAGCGAGCGTGCGATCGCCCTCGAAGGACGCGACTCCTTCGCCGAGCAGCAGCTCGATCCCGTGCCGTGCGTGAACGTCGCGGTAGAAGCCACCGATCTCCGCGCCGAAGATCCGCTCGTTCGGCAACGCAACCGGGTCGATCATCGTGACCTGCAGCCCCTGCTGTCTCGCAGAGGCGGCGAACTCGCTGCCGATCCAGCCGGCGCCGACGACGACCACGTGGCCGCCACGAGCGAGGCGCTCGCGCAGCGCGTCGCACTCGGCGAGCGTGCGCAGGTAGCAGATGCCGTCGAGCTCTGCGCCTGCGATCGGGAGCTGGCGCGGCTCCGCACCGGTCGCCAGGAGCAGCCGGTCGTATGCGAGCTCGCGACCGCCCGCGAGCGTCAGCCGCGACCGGCCAGGGTCGATCGCCGTCACGGCCGTGTCGGTCTGAAGCTCGATCTCATGCTGGGCGTAGAAGCCCTCCTCATGTACGTAGGCCTGCTCGCGCGGAGACTCGCCACGCAGATACTCCTTGCTCAGCGGCGGGCGTTCGTAGGGCCGCTCGGGCTCGACGCCGAGCAACACCACACGCCCGCCGAATCCCTCCTCGCGCAGCGTCTCGGCCGCCTTCGCGCCGGTCAGGCTCGCGCCAACGATGATGAATGTCCGCTTGCTCATGCCGCTCCTCTTCTATCAGCCGAGAATCGACGGTTGTGCCATGCCGGGCGGGTGCCCGCCACGATGTATGTTCTGCGCATTGCCCTCCTTTGCGTCAGGACCGCCGCTTCTCTTACACCCCGCACGCCGCGGCCTCGATCCCTGGGCGATCCTCGATGAGTCTCGCCGCGGCGCCAGGGGCGCGTATCGCCGCGCAGGACGAAGTGCCCTACCGGGTGAGCGAGCTGCAGCCGCGGACACCCACGATCCTCGAGGTCTCACTGCGTCCGCTGACCGAGCCGCTGGGGTATCTCTCAGGCCAATACGTACTGCTCGAGGACCGCGACCGCCGGATCGAGCAACGGTCCTACTCGATCGCCAACGCTCCGCGTGCCGACGGGTCGATCTCGCTGCTGATCACGCGTGTCCCGGGCGGGCAGGCCAGCGACTGGGTCCATGGCCGCCTGGAGCCGGGAGACGAGGTGATCCTCACGGGTCCCTACGGCACCTTCGTCGCCGAAGCGCAGTCGAGTCGACCGTGCCTGTACCTGGCCGGAGGATCGGGGCTCGCGCCGATGCTCGCGCTGATCGAGGCGGCGCTCGGGGCCACCGCACAGCGGCCGCTGACGCTGCTGTTCTCAGCTCGCACCGAGTCCGATGTGATTGATCGCGAGCGATTCGCGCACTGGCAGGCCGCGCAGCCGAACTTCCGGTTCATCCGCACGCTGACCCGTGGCCCCGGTCCCGATCCCCATGGCCACATCCCCGACGTCCTTGCAGGCATCTGTCCCGACCTGAGCGGCCACGAGCTGTTCATCGCCGGCGCACCTGGGTTGGTGAACGCCTGTACCTCGGCGGGCGAAGCGCTCGGCGCTGCACGCGAGCAGATCCACACCGAGCCGTTCTTCGCAGAGCCCGAGCCGTGGAGCAACCCGCCGCCAGCGCCCGCGGCCGGGCGCTAGGCGCAGGATGCAAAGCGAGGAGCCGCCGATCTACACCAAGACCGGGGACGACGGAAGCACCGGCCTGCTGTTCGGCGGACGCGTCTCGAAGAGCGACCCGCTCATCGGGATCTGCGGCACCCTGGACGAGGCGGTCGCCGCGCTCGGTCTGGCTCGCGCCGCAAGCACCGACCGGCAGCTGCGGGCCGCGATCCTAGACTGCCAGCGCGGGCTGTTCGTCGCCGCGGCAGACCTGACGGCCAACCCCCGTGCCCGCGAGCGGCTGACGCCCGGCGTCTCTCGGATCACACCCGAGATGACCGCGACCCTGGAGCGAACGATCGATCGCCTCGTCGCCGAGCGTCCACTGCGACCGGTGTTCGTCGTTGCGGGGGCGACGCTCGAGTCCGCCGCGCTCGACCTCGCCCGCACGATGCTGCGTCGTGCCGAGCGGCTCGTCGTCGCCGCGCGCGAGGCGGGGACGCCGATCGAGGCGCACGTGCTGGCGTATCTGAATCGCGCCTCCGATCTGCTGTACGTGCTGGCACGCTGGGCCGCGGGCGAGGAGGACGAGGAGCTCAGCCACGAGTAGAGAACGCCGGGAGCAGCAGCCGGTCTGCCGTTGGTGCTCAGGCGCGGCGTGTCGCCCCCGTCCTGCGGCCGGTTAGCCTGCATGCTTCACACAGCCAAGCGATCACTCATAGAGCGCTGTCACTCAGCGGCCGAAGGAGGCAACGTTGAACACCTGGGAACTGAAGTCGCTGGACCTCAAGCCGCGGCTGCCCGAGATCCTCTCGACAAGCGATGTCGCGCGCGCGATCGTGCTCGACCTCGCGGCCGGTGAGAGCCTCTCAGACCACGAGGTGCACGAGCGCGCCTGGGTGCTCGTGATCGACGGCGCGATCGAGGTGAAAACGACCGCCGGCGAGCGCACCGGCGGCGGCCCTGGGCTGCTGATCGAGTTCGCGCCATCGGAGCGTCACGAGGTCTCGGCATCCTCTGATGCACGGCTGCTGCTGCTGCTGACCCCGTGGCCGGGCGCCGGACATCCGGGCGCGATGACGATCCGGGAGAAGCTCTACGCGCGGCGCCACGCAGCCAAGCGCCAGCGCTGAGGCGAACGACAACGCGGGAGATGCGCCCGCTGCGGCGGTGCGCCCGACGATGCTGCCGAGGCTGTTGAGCGCGCCGCTGCCGGCACTGAGGCGCGAGCGCGTCTGTCCCGGCTCAGCTGACCAGCGCTGCGACGAGGGCGAGCAGCGCGAGGCTCAGCGCACCGATCGTGGCGCGTATGATGGTCGCTCGCACGGCGCCCCGGCGCACTTGCGCTGTGAGGATCGGGGCCGCCGGCTCACGCAATGCTCGCCGACGCAGCCGGGTCATGCCGCGGGCCTGCGCCATACCCGCAGCCGTCGCGACTACCAGCGCACCCGCGAGCACAACCGCAGCGAGTGTCGTCGCGTCCCAGCGATGAGCGCGCAGTAGCTCCGCGCCGCTGGCCAATGCCAGGACCAGCGCCGTGTCGCCCACGACGGCGTAGCTGCGCCCCAGGGCGCGGAAGAAGGCGACCTGCGCGGGGGGCTCGAGTGTGCGCCGGGCGGCTCGGGCGACGACTGCGATCGCTACGAAGCCGCCGACCCACACGCTCGCGCCCAGCAGTGCGAGGAACACGAGCACGGGGCTCGCCGTAGCCGCCGGGATCACGGCGAGGTGAGCCCCTCTGGCGAACCCATTCACGAGCGCAGGTCAAACCGACAGACCAGCGACGGCGCTCATGCGCGGGCCGGTTCGTAGTAGGCGGCGTTCTTGGCGATGTAATGCCGCCACTCGTCGGGCACCTGATCCTCGGCGAAGATGGCGTCGACCGGGCACGCCTCGACGCACGCATCGCAGTCGATGCACTCCGCTGGGTCGATGTAGAGCATCTCGGCCGCGTCGTAGCCGGACTCATCCGGAGTGGGATGGATGCAGTCCACCGGACATACCTCGACACACGAGTTGTCCTTGGTGCCGACGCACGGCTCAGCGATCACATAGGTCATCGGTAGTGGCCTCTCTTCAGAGCATTCTTCCAGTTAGGATGTAGAAAAGCTAGCAGAGTTCTTCATTCATGCGGAGTCCGCTGCCAGCAGCTATATCGGCATCCGATATAGTTCGGCCGAACGATGCCCGGCGAAGATAACGGCAGATTTCCAGTCGATGCGGTCGTCGAGCCCGACTCCCGACCCAAGCAGGCCCCGGAGCGCGAGCTCGGCGACTTCACCACTGCACGGCGGGTGCTGGTGCTGGTTGCCGTGGCGGTCCCGATCGGTGTGGTGGTGACGTTCCTGGCGCTCGGGCTGATCGACCTGATCGGCCTGATCACGCACCTCGCCTACACCGGCACGGTCGCTACGAGCATCACCACCCCTGACACCTCGGTGCTCGGGCCGTTGAGCGTGCTCGTGCCGGTCGTGGGCGGGCTGATCGTCGGGTTGATGGCGCGCTTTGGCTCTGAGCGCATCCGCGGACACGGCATTCCCGAGGCGATGGAAACGATCCTCCTGCGCGGCAGCAGCATGGAGCCGAGGCTCGCCGTGCTCAAGCCGATCTCCAGCGCGATCAGCATCGGCACGGGCGGCCCGTTCGGAGCGGAGGGGCCGATCATCGTCACCGGCGGGGCGATCGGAAGCATCATCGGCCAGCTGTTGCATCTCACCGCTGCGGAGCGACGCTGCCTACTCGTTGCGGGCGCGGCCGCGGGCATGACCGCCGTCTTTGGCACACCCGTCGCAGCCGTGCTGCTGGCGGTCGAGCTGCTGCTGTTCGAGTGGCGGCCGCGCTCGATGGTCCCCGTCGCGCTCGCCGCCTGCTCGGCTGAGGCGCTGCGCGAAGCGCTCGTCCACGACGGGCTGCTGCGGGCCGCACCCCTGTTCCCGATGGTCTCTCGCGGCGCGTTGGGGTTCTCCGTGACCGCCGGCGCCGTGCTCATCGGTGTCGCGAGTGGCGGCCTAGCCTACGTGATGACCCGCTGTGTATATGGCGCGGAGGATCTGTTCGGGCGCCTGCGGTTGCACTGGACCTGGTGGCCGGCCCTAGGTGGCTTGATCGTCGGCCTGGGCGGGCTGATCGAACCACGGGCACTCGGAGTGGGGTACAACACGATCGGCGCTGAGCTCGCCGGTGGGCTCGCGCTCGGTACGCTGGCCGTGCTGCTGGTGGTCAAGCTCGGGATATGGTCGATTGCGCTGGGCTCCAACACAAGCGGCGGGATCCTTGCCCCTTTGTTGATGCTCGGCGCCGCCCTCGGCGGCCTCCTCGGTGCAGTGCTGCCCGGCGCCGGGGAGGGCACCTGGGCGCTGCTGGGCATGGCGGGCGCTCTGGCCGGTGTGACCCGCTCACCGTTCACGAGCATCGTGTTCGCACTCGAGCTGACGCACAATGTCAACGCGCTGCTTGCGCTGCTGATCGCGTGCACCATCGCCCACCTGATCAGCGTCCTGACTTTGAAGCGCTCGATCCTGACCGAGAAGGTCGCTCGACGCGGATACCACGTCTCCCGCGAGTACGCGATCGACCCGCTGACTGCGCTGCTCGTCCGCGATGTCATGGCGACAGATGTGCTCACGGTCAGCCCGCTCACCACCGCCGTCGAGCTCTACGAGCAGCTACCGGAGGGAGCAGGAGCGCGCCGCCAGCGCCTGTACCCCGTGCTGCGGGCCGATGGGACGATGCTCGGTGTGCTCGCGTTCTCCGACGTGCTCGCCGCCCATCAGACACGCAGCCCTACCCGCGCGAACGCGCTGGCGCGCCAACCACTGCTGGCCCGGCCCGACGAGACGCTCCGCGCGGTGGCCGACAGGATGGTCGCGAGCGGGCACGGTGTGCTCCCCGTCGTAGAACGCGGCGAGCGCGGGCAGCTGCTGGGGCTCGTGAGCCAGTTCGATCTGCTGAAGGCGCACGAACGCGTCCTGGTCGAGGAGCGCCACCGCGAGCGACCACTCGGCACCCGCGGGATGGCGGGGCTTGGCACGCTTCTTCCCAGCCGAGATCCGGCACGATGAGCGCTGGGCAGAGCGGCCGGGCGCTGGGCGACGAGGACTACGAGCGCCTGCTCGCGTTCCGCATCGAGTTGCGCGACTTCTTGCGCTGGAGTGAGCAGACCGCTCACGATGCCGGGCTCACACCCTCATTGCACCAACTGCTGCTGGTCGTTCGTGGCCAACCCCCGCCCTATGAACCGACCGTCGGCCAGGCGGCGCGGGAGCTGCATGTCCGCCACCACAGCGCCGTGGAGCTAGCGCAGCGAGCCGAGACCGCCGAGCTCCTCGAGCGAGCGCGCAGTCCCGTTGACCATCGCCAAGTGCACCTCCGGCTCACCGATCACGGCCGTGAGCAGCTGGAGCTCCTCACCCGCGAGCACCTGTCGCGCATCCGCACGCTTGCCGGCACCCTGGAGCGTCTGGTCCGCACAGCGGAACCCGGGGAGGCAGCCGCCGGGAGTCCCAGCCATGATCTGCAGGCACCCGAAGGTCGCTAGACGGCAGCGGACTGGACGCTCGGCTCCTGACGCCCGGTTTGAGAGAGGATGTCAAGCGGGTCGACTTGCCAGGGTTCCTTGCGGCCGGGGGCGGCGTCCAGCCAGGCGTTTGCGTCTTGGGCACCCATCTCGATCAGGGCGCCGATGAACTCGCGGTCGAACAGCAGGTAGCTGAGCAGCTCGCCGTGCGCGTGGCTCTGTCCGCCGAGCAGACGTCCGAGAACAGCAAAGTCAGGCGATCGCACGCTCTTCAGGCCGCCGTAGCGGGCATCGAACACGTCGGTCGCGAGCTTCGCAATGGCGTTTGGCGTGCGGGGTGCGATGAACATGTAGGGAACACGACGGTAGGGAGGCTTGCCGTGTGCGCGACGGTAGCGCGCGGCCGCCGGTGACCTGGCGCCCCGCGCGTAGAACGTGTTGATGTCCGCAAGCTTTCGCATGTCCTCGACCAGCGGATCGGCGAGCGCACCTTGCAGGAGGTGCAGGGCGCTCGAGCCAAGGTCGGGAGCGGGCGCGTCATGGCGGCCGGGCTCCTTTGGCGCCCTCGAGAGCGATCCGGTGCCGATCACCACCAGGCGCTCAGCGCCAAGGTCCAGCGCAGGCTTGATCGGCGTGTTCAGGCGAGTGGCGCCGTCGAGGTACCAACCGCGAGCTTCCGGCGGCTGTTCCACGCGCACCGGCGGGAACAGGATCGGGATCGCGGCCGAGGCCCGCACGTGGGTCTCATCGATGGTAGCTGAGACGTAGTCGATGACGTGCGAGCTGGGTAGCGTCTGCCCGTCATCGCCCTCGACGAACGCAACGGCTCGACCGGTGCGCGCCGCCGTCGCGACGACGGCCAGGCGGCGCGCCGGCTGGCCGATCGG
>JBOGXX010000356.1:0-13930 GCA_050696475.1 Solirubrobacteraceae bacterium
GACCTTGACAATGCCGCCACCGCGGCATCCGAACTCGTGACGCTCACGCGACCAACGGTTGACGGACACAGCAGCGCATTGGCGCGACCCTATAGGACGAGCCTCCGTAGAGGCCAACGATGCTTGCCGCAGCGTCCCGCGTGGAGTGCGGAGAGGCAAACGCAAATAAATGTTTCCTGGATCGGAGCATTTGCGGTTCAGGCAAAATTGATTATAGGAAATCTTTTCTGCTAACCTCCTTTCGTTATGATCGCAAACGAGGCCATCGAGGCAACAGATCTCACTGACGCGGCAGTTGCACGGCTACGGGAGATGCTCCCGGACAGCTGGACCGTGGAGCGCTCGACACGGTCGGAGGTGGCTGCCGACACGGGACAGGCCCGCACGCCGACGGACGGCGCGATAGACCTCCGCGACCCGAGGGGGACCTACGTGACCCTCGCGGTCGAGGGGAAGCGATCGTTCGATCCTCGCGCTGTCGGACAGCTCTCGGGCGGGCTGTCGAGTGTGATCCGCTCGATTGCCGGCCACATTCCCCTTCTCGTGGTCGCTCCATGGATCAGCTCGCGAACTCAGGAGCTGCTCACCAGGGAGGCCATCAACTACATCGATCTCACAGGCAACGCGCTAATCAAGCTGGATAACCCCGCGCTCTACATACGCGCAGTCGGCGCCATCAAAAACCCCCAGCCCGCGCCGCGTGGCCAGGCCAGAGTTCGCGGGCCGAAGGCGGCCCGGCTCATCCGCCTGCTCGCAGACGTCCGCCCCCCGTACGGAGTGAGCGAGATCGCCGCCGTCACGGGCCTCACGGCGGGCTATATCTCGCGGCTGCTAGATGCGTTGGATCGCGACGCCCTGGTCGAGCGGACCCGCCGAGGACGCGTAGAGGACGTCGACGTGCCGGGGCTGCTGCGGAGATGGGCGGAGTCATACGACGTGCTCAAGACCAACGACGCGTCGACCTTCCTCGCCCCCCGCGGGGCGAGCGATGCGCTCTCGCAGCTAGCCGAGCTGTCGGATCCGGTGCCGTTTTCGGTCACCGGATCGTTCGCCGCCGTGCGCCTTGCACCGGTCGCGGCACCGGCGCTGCTGATGGCGTACTGCAACGAGATCGACGCGCTCGTCAAGACGCTTGGTCTGCTCCCGGCCGATGAGGGGGCCAACGTCGCCCTGCTTCGAGCGTTCGACCCCGTCGTCTGGGAGCGGGGGGCAGAGGATTCTGGCGTTCCCTACGTCGCACCCTCCCAAGCCGCCGTTGACTGCCTGACCGGCACCGGGCGGATGCCGGCGGAGGGCGAGGCGACCATCGCCTGGATGGTGGAGGACGAACCGCGCTGGCGGCTCTCTTCGATCGATGACCTGCGCCCCTCCAGGGCGGACGCATGACCGGTGCGTTGCCCGACCGAGGCGCGTTGTATGAGCAGCGACAAAATGTCGATGTTCGTACAAAGTATGAGGCCCTTGACATGGCGTACGAACCGCGACATAATGTCTATGTTCGTACATGCCTGGGCTCCGCTACAAGCAGCTGGCCCAACGTGCGGCCGAGAGCTACGGCTATCTGACCGGCTCGGACGCGCGGGAGTTGGGCGTACCGATGGGCACGCTCAACGCGCTCGCCAGACGCGGTGAGCTCGATCGCATCACGCGCGGGATCTATCGCGTGCCGCTGATCCCGCCCAGCCGCCTTGACCAGTACATGCTGGCGACCCTTTGGCCGGACAGGCGTGGGCTGATCTCCCACGAGTCCGCGTTGGACCTCTACGGCCTCAGCGACGTCAACCCGTCCAAGCTGCACATCACCGTCCCCCTGTCCTACCGCACGCATCGCAGCATTCCGTCTCTGTACGTGCTGCACAACGAGGACGTCCCCGACGCGGATCGTGGAAGTGTGGATGGCATCGCGGTGGTGTCAGTTGAGAAGGCGATCCGGCAGGCCCACGAGCGGCACCTCCGCTCGTCGTTGGTGCGTCAGGCGATCGACGAGGCCGAGCGGGAGGGCTGGCTGCGCCGTCCCCGGGCCGACGAGCTGCGCGGCGAGTTGCTGAGTCGGACGGCGTGAGCTACAAGTCGCCCAAGCGGCCTCCGGGCGACCGCTCGCATCTCGAGCGGCTCATCCAGGAGCTCAGCGTCGAGGAAGGCATCGCCGCAGACCGACTGCGCCGCTGGGTCAGCACACAGGTCCTGCTCGGCGCGCTTGCGCGCGGCGATGACGGCGAGCGGCGGTTCCTGCTCAAGGGTGGCGTGGCGATGGAGCTGCGACTGCGCCTACGAGCCCGGGCGACGAAGGACGTCGACATCATCGTCATCCTCGACGGGGAGGTCGATCTGATCGATGCGCTGCGGGTCGCGTTGGAAGAGCCCTACCTGGACTTCGGGTTCCGATTGGCGCGAATTCAGAGCATCGAGAACACCCCGGCGCAGCGGATGGATGTGAAGATGACATACAAGGCAAAGTCTTGGGCGACGTTGCGTCTGGAGGCTTCGCCGCCGGGGGCAGAGCAGGCCGAGGCGGAGGACATCAGCGGATTCAGCCTGACGCAGCTCGGTCTCCACGGGCCCGAGCAGGTGGCGTGCCAGTCTCTTCGCTACCAGATCGCGACCAAGCTGCACGCGGTCACCGAGCGCTTCGCCGAAGGCGAGAACGACCGCTTCCGGGACCTGATCGACCTACTGCTGCTGCGCGAGCTCGAACCGGACTTGGCACAGGTGCTCGAAGCCTGCCGGGACGTCTTCAACGGGCGGGCCAAGCAGCGGTGGCCGCCCGAGCTGCGCGCCGAGCCGTCCTGGCCAGAGCAATACAGGGCATTGGCCGAGGAGCAGGACTTCGCCGTCCAGGACGTTGCACAGGCCGTCGAGCGCGTGCAGGCGTTGATCGCCGAGATCGCCGACGCGTAACGCGAGTGCTTGCGGTTGACTGGTCGGGAGCGGCTCGTGAGGCCTCGCCGTTGGCTGGGCCCGCGGGGCGCCTCTCAACAAGCAGGCCATCGCCGGATAGCCCTCGCCAAGGTTCCATTCAAGGTTCCGTTGTGAGCAAATCCGGCCCCACCTAACCGGAGCCAAACCCATCAAACACGGGCCATCCGGCCCCACCTCACACTCCTGCGGCGATCTCATAACCCGAAAGTCGGGTTTCACCGGCGCAGTTTGCGTGATGCTCGGCCGCTCGGGCCGAGGTACCGATTACACGCGCCGCTTGTGGGGGCGACGGCTGGGCCGACTCCGTGCAGCTCCCGACCTACGAGCACGCGAGGGTCGTCGTGGATCCCAACGTCGCGTTCGGCCTGCCGCTGGTGGTCGCGGGTGGCGCGCGTGTCGAGGATCTCGTGGATCGCTTTCAGGCCGGTGACTCGGTCTCTGCTCTTGCGACGGGCTTCAACGTTCCTCCCGAGCAGGTCGAGGACGTGATCCGCGTAGCGACACGAGCGGCCGGCTGAACTGCTCGGAGCGAGCGTCGGATAGTCGCCCTCGATGGCCAAGTCCGACCGGCAGCTCCAGTTCTTCGTGGATCGCAGCCTCGGTAAGAGCATCGTGGAGGGCCTTCGGGCAGTCGGACTCACCGTCTACTCGATGGCGGACGTCTACGCCGAGCGGCGCTTGCAGACGCTGCCCGACGAGGTCTGGCTCGCCGACGCCGGCAAGCACGAATGGGTCGTCCTGACGAAGGACGACGCGATTCGCCGCCGCCCGGCCGCGAGCTCGACGCGATGACCGTCGCCGGCCTCCGCGTGTTCTGCCTTACCTCTGCTGGGCTGCGGGGCGAACAGCAGGTCGAACGCTTCGTGAGCAATCGCCACCGGATCGCACAGCGTGCGCGCAAGCCTGGGCCGTATATCTGTGGCGTCTACGAGCGCAAGCTGAGACGGCTCTGGCCGCCGGACTGAACCGGCGTCGCGTTGGCTCGCACGAGGGCGGAATCAGAGCGACCGGCTACTCGTCGAAGTAGATCTTGAAGCCCTCCGCCACGTCTGCGAAGCCCATGCTCTTGTAGAGAGCGTGCGCCTCGGCGCGATGCTTGCCCGACAGGAGCTGCACCTTGAAGCAGCCCTCTGCGCGGGCTCTTCCGATGAGGTGCGCCATCAGCGCCCTTCCGACCCCTTTGCGGCGGGCGTTCTCGGAGACGATGACGTTCTCGACGATTGCCCAGGGCTCGCCGCGATGAGTGAGGTTCGCTACGACCACGAGATCCGCTGAGCCGACGACTTGGCCGCTCGCTGAGGCGACCGCAAGTTCCCGCCGCGGGTCAGCGAGGATATCGGCGAGGACCGCGCCGACCCCTGGCTCGCTCCCGGGGGCCGCCGTAATCTTGTCTACAGCGAGCTCGTCGTAAAGCGATAGAAGGGCGCCGAGATCGGACTGTCTCGCGCGCCGGACCAGGATGCCCGCCGTTCTCTGTCTGTGCGGAGGGGCTCCCGGATGCGATGATCGACCCGCGGGCACGACGATGGTTCCGATCGTCTCGGTCGTCCCTTGCGTGTACTGGCGGGCGGTGACCGCAGCGGCGATCGCGTCGCGCTGGTCTTGGTTCGTCCGCTCGGGTACGCCGCTGAGGCCGAGCGCGGCGAGGCCGCGTCGGCTCCAGGTCGATCGCGGTGTGGCTCCTCGCTTGCCGAACCAGCGCGTCCATGAGGCGGTGGGAAAGACCTCTATTGCCTCGACGCCACTCACGGCGAGGGCGTCGAATAGGGCCAGCCCCTCGAGGATCCACGCGTAGTAGGGGCTCGCCCGGACCGCTTGCTCGTCGGGTGTCCAGCGGATCCCGCAGACGGCTTTGGTGAGTTCTCGCTCGCCGTCGCGGGTGCTCCGGCCCTTGGGCGCGCACGAGATGGGGCTGTCGATCGCGACGACCTCGGGGCGCGCACGCTCCACGAGCTCGACGACTTCGTCGCACCCGAGGCCGCGCTCGAGTTGCAGAAGGCGTTGCTCGTCGATCACGGCAACATCAAAGCCCTTGCGCGTTCCTCCGACATCGACGCCAACCCATCGCGACACGGGGCGAAGGATGCCCGATCCGTCGGCACAGGGCGACGCGCCTAGGCTAAAGGCCGGCGACGCCGCCAAGCGGGGGCGTCGTCGTGCCCTGTGGAGGCCGTCTGCGCCTGCCGCACTGGTCCGACCGAACTCAGGCGTAGCTTAGGAGCGCTATACGTTCGAACTTGGGCGCATCTACTTGTTCTGCGCCGTCTCGCCCGGGTCTCACCGGTACGACGTCTGCGCGCCAAGGACTACCGGCCACGCAGCCCGCTCACCCGTCCGGCCCTGGCGCTCGCTGGCGCAACCGTGGCCTGCGTCGCCGTGGTCGCGTTCTCGCTCGTCGGCCTCGGAACCGACACGCCGCGGGCCTTCGCCGGGTGGACGCCGACCCCCACAGCTCCGGTCGGCGGCCAGACACGGAACGCCGAAAAGGCCTGCCGACCGAGCCTGCCCACGTCCGCGAGGATCGAACATGCTCAGCGGACAGCCTCCGGGTCACACTGGCACCCGCGTTGGCCCTCCCCGCGGATTATTGCCGGTGGATGGCGGATGGTTCTCGCGGACACCCGCGGTCCGTACACCGAGATCCTGTTCACTGCCGCGGATGGACGTGCGGAGCTGTCCTGCTTCTCCAGTCGCAATCACCAGTCGGGTTCGCTGGGTGGCAGCTTCGCCAGCCATGCTCGTGCACCGGTCGCTATCGGGCACGTGGCTCTCGTCTCCTCCGGATCGACCAGGACACCCCCCGATGAAGGCTCGCGGCAGTTCTCGCAGCTCGTCGGTCACACCGGACCGGGCGTGACCGGAGTCACCGTGCGGCTCGGTGGCGGGGTCCGCGTGACTGCCACCTGTGCCGGAGGCTGGTTCCTGGCGTGGTGGCCGGGGAAGCACGGACTTCGCGCCGTCGAAGCACAGACGTCAGCCGGAACACAGGGTGGCATCCAACAGCGGCGCGTTGGCGCCGCGGATTGACTGCCCAGCCAGCCACTGGCGTCACCGGCCGCCGGGGAAGCTAGGGGATCTTGAAGGTGGCTTCGCCGACTGGCACTTCCGGGCTCTGACCGGGCAGGCCTGGGACGGGCATCGATCCGGACGGTCCGTCGGTGCTCACGAGGCCCACGGTCACACGGTAGGTTCCGTGGCATTCCGCGGGGATCAGTTGGGCGTAGATGACTTTCTGCTCGGCACGGAAGTTGGAGTCCGACGGCCCGAACCCTCCTCCGCCCACGCCGCCGGGGCAGCGCGGGTTGTGTGGAGCACGCACAGCCGTTGTCAGGAACTCGTAGTGGCGGTCGTAGTTGGGGATCGCGATCCTCGTCCTGAAACTGATCAGCACGAGCAGTTCGTGTCGGCCGGGCTGCGTTTGGATGCGTCTGATGCCGGCTGGCGGCCTTGGGCCGCAGGGTTGGACCAGTTGCCCCTTTTCGCAGTAGTGCGCTGCCGACTCGATGCGCACATGTACCGCGCTGGCGAGCTGGGCGTGTGTGAAGTGGGCTGCCGGGAGCGGCGCGTAGCCGACGGCTGGGCATGGGGATTCGGGAGAGTACCCGGCCCGCTGCGGCTGGAGCGATTCGAGCTCGCTGCGTTCGTGCGGGGAGAGGTGGGCGCCGGACCGGCGCCGTTCGGCGGCCAGCAGCGTCCGATACACGGCGGGGTAGCGCTCGCGCAACCGCGCGCGAAACGCCGTCTCTGCGGCGCGCTCGGATTCTCGGACTTCGGCGCCGTCGGGCAGGTGGCAGGATGAGCCTCCGCGGTAGGTGACCGTGCGCACGGCTCCGAACGCGTTGAGGGTCGGGCCGCCGGTCTCTCCCGAGGACGAGCGGGCAATCACGATCGGGGAATCGAGGCCCGAGCATTCTGCGCTGCCGCGCAGACACGGCGAAGCGATGTGGGGCAGAACCACGAGGTAGGCGCCGTCTGGGCCTGCCGTGGCCATCGTGTGCTCTTCACCGTTCGCCGCGAGATAGGTGATGCTGGTTGCGTCTGGGCCGAGCAGCCCGTAGTAGATGTTGCGCCGGTCCTGCGGTGGGCACGCCCGCGATGTGGGGTGCGGCGCGTAGCAGCCCACGGACACCTGGCCTTCACCGCTGATCAGGCCGTCGGTGGGCACCCCGAACGCTTCTTCGTTCAGGAACGCGTTACCGTGGGCGTCCTGCGTGGCACAGTTCGACGATCCCGCGTCAAAATAATCGATCGACAGTGGGTGGAAGCGCCCGTCGTCGTGGAACGCTCCGTCCTTGCCGAGCACCCCGATGCGCCCGTCGACGATCCGGCCGAGCTGCACGCACATCAAGCCCCGCGTCGTCTTGATCGTGCGCAGACCCCACGGCGGGCCGCCATCTGGGTCCGCAACGCGCAGCGACAACAACCGGACGCTGCGCGGGATCGGAGCGCCGGCGTCGACGGTGGCGATCGGAGCTACTTCCGGGGCGACGGGAGTGCCTGTCTGGAACACGCCGCTGGCGGCGAGCGCGGACCCCGTCGCGACCAGACATGTCGCCACGACGGCGACGCCTCGGGATGGACGCAGCGCGACGCGGCGATACCACGGCACGTGCCGGCGCTCGGCCGCGGCATTGCGCAGCGCGCGCTCTACGCGATCAAAGTAGTCGCTCATCGCTCCTCCAGTTGGGACCTCAGGGTTTTCAGCGCGCGGCTCACGCGCTGGCGGACGACCAACTCCGAGCAGCGCAGCTCCGACGCGATCTGGCCGTAGGAGCGTTCCTCCACGACACGGCCAGTGAGGGCGTCCCTAAGCGCCTCCGGGAGTGCCCGTACACTGGCCATCAGCTGCTCGTCAAGACTCGCGAGCTCCTCGACGCGATCCAAGTCCGCATCCGTCAAAAGCACCGGCTCAAGACCGAGACGCCGACGGGCGGAGTCCGCCACTTGGCTGTGACGCCGGCTTTCCAGGAGCTTGTTGCGGGCGATCCCGAGCAGCCAGGCAAGAACCGAGCCTTTTGCGGCGCGATAGCGGCGCGCAGACGTCAACGCCGCGGCGAACACCTCTGCGGAGAGATCGGCCGCCACCTCGCGGTTCCCGGTCTGGCCCAGGATCCAATGCAGCACGACCGGCAGATGACGCCGATAGAGGACACTGAACGCGTCGGCGTCGCCTGACGCCACCGCGGCCATGAGCCCGGCCTCATCGCTGTAAGCGTTTTCACGCATCTACCTACAGATTTGCGCGATTGCCACCCGCTGTGACATTGACGTTGCGGCGGGCACAGGTCCATAGCACGCCGGCCCCGCGCCGCGATCGCCAACGGGGCCCAGGTGGGGCCGCCGTCATCCCGAAGGCGACTTCGGGTGCAGTCCGATCGTTGGGGTTCCGTTCGGTCGTGTGGCCTTGCTCAAGGCAACGGCACCGAGGATGACCGATTCGTGGGGTATATGGGTGGAGGAACCTTCCGGGTTGATGTAGGTGACTTCGAACCCCTCACTCGACGCGCAGCTGGGGGCGACGACGAACAGGCCAAGTGACACGGTGCTTACGGTTTCGTGTGCTCCCACCTTGTGCCCTACGCTCCAGCTGGTTTCAGGGCGCCCGCCGGTCTTGCATTTGGCGAACCCTTGTACCTGGTAACCGGCGGGCTCGGGGATCGCGGCGTTGGGGGTGAACGCGTAAGGGGCCGTGAACTCCACCTCGCCCTTGTAGCAGGGGTAGAGCAGGAACGCGGCGCTGCACGCTGCGCGGGACTGGGGCAGGAGCGTGAGATGAACCGTTGCGTGCAGGCTGTGTGTGGGGTTGTACCGTCGCTCGCGCGCGAGCACGCGGGGCGGTAGCGGCGCTGCGTGCGTTCCCGGCGGCTCGCGGATCGTGATGCTTCCGATACGCGCGGGTTGCGGCAGGCCGCCCGCGTAGCGGACGTAGTCGACGGTGAACGTCACCGAGCGACTGCATGCCTGGGAGAGGATGTCCCCGAGGGGAATGGTCACGAGCGAGCCGCGTGTGAGATCTACGTGGGTGCCGGAGCCGCCGAGGCCGTGGCGACAGGTTGGTGCCATCACCGAGTAGCTCTCGTCTGCGTCGGTGACGGGGTAGGGCGCGTGAAAGCTGATCTGTGCCCCGGTGATCACATGGTTGTGGATGTCGAGATGTGCGCGCAACGGCTCGTGCACGACGGGCAGCGGAGCCGGGCGCGGGGGCGGCACTTCCGACAGACCGCACGACGCCAAGCGCAGCTTGCCCCGGTCTACGCAGGTCCGGCCTGCGTAGTTGTACGTGATCGCGGTCAGCGCTCCGTTCGGGCCGGCAGGGCCGCTGTAGTCGCCCGGTTCGTCTCGCCCGTCCGTCTCGCTGACGCTTCCCAGCGGCCTGCCGCTGCTGTAGCGCTGCACGATCAGATACGCGCCGAGACCGGGCAGGACCGGCTGGGTGCGTGTCTCCGAGCCCGTGCGGTAGGTGATGCTCACCGCGTGCACTCCGAGCAGACCGAAGGAGATCTCGCGGCGGTCGGCCGGCAGGCCGGCTCCCTGGCGCGGGCTGCTGGCCGCGCTGAGCTGCAGCCCGACAATGTCGCTCGAGTAGGTGTCTCCCGGGCTCGCGCAGGTCCCCGTCATCACGTCCGGGAACGCGTCCGCGGGCAGCGCGTGAAAGCGCCCGTCGTTGTGAAACGCGCCGTCCACGCCGAGCTCTCCCAACTGGCCGTCCAGGACCCGTCCGATCTGCGCGCAGATGAGGCCGCGTGTGGTGTGGATGATCCGCATTCCCCATGGCAGGCCTCCGGCTGGATCGGCCGCTCGCAGGGGCAGCAGCCGTACGCCGCTCCGCACGGGGATGCCCTCGTTGGCGGTCGCGGTCGGACGCACGGCCGGCCGGACGGGCGATCCGGTGAGGATCACCCCGGTCGCTGCGAGCGCGATCGCAGCGCTGGCGAGCACGAGCGCGAGCGCCGCGAGCACGATGCGCGCATGCGCGGGTACGCGCCACCGCGGCGATATACGCGTCAGACCCGTGCCGAAGAGCGCCCGCAGCGGCCGCCGCCCACCATGACGGCGCCGGCCGGCCTGCACCAGCTCCTGTCCAAACCTGTCGATCGCGTCCATCCCTAGGCCTCCTTCATCCTCGTGCGCAACTCAGCCAGCCCCCGGCTCACGCGCTTGCGAACCACCGACTCCGAACACCTCAGACGCCGCGACAGCTCCCCATACCCCGTCTCCTGGAGCACCCGCCCCTCGATCGCCGCGCGCTGCTCGGCCGACAGCCGCTCGAGTTCGAGCAGCGCAGCGTCACCGGCCACCGCCGCCGCGCGCTGCTCCACGCGCTCGATGTCCTCGTCGCTGAACACGAGCGGCTCGAGGCGCAAACGTCTGCGAGCCCGGTCCTCGACCTGTCCGCGACGGATCGAGTCCACCATCTTGTGGTGCGCGATCGTGAACAGCCACGCAAGCGCCGAGCTGCGCTGCGGGTCATAGCGAGAGAGGGCGGACAGCGCCGCCGCGAAGGTCTCGGCGGTCAGGTCAGCCGCCAGCTCTCGATCGCCCGTACGCCGCAAGAAGAACGCGAGCAGAGCGTCCACGCGCCGGCTGTAGAAGATCCCGAACGCCTCCGCGTCGCTCCTGCCAGCGACGAGCAGCGCCTCATCGGCCCGGTCGTCATCGACGCTCATAACCAGTACATCGTGAATCCCTACACTTTTGTGACGCCCCTACGCTGCCGATCGAAGTGTCCGCCTCGTCGTCGCCCAGCAAGGCGAAGGCGTTATCCGCAGGACAATGTGGGTCAACCGAAGGGGATCTTGATGCGGAAGCTGATCTACTCGATGACTGTGTCGCTGGACGGCTACATCGCCGGACCCGATGGCACGATCGACTGGTCGGTGCCCGACGAGGAGCTGTTTCGGTTCCACCACCAGCAGGTGCAGGAACTCGGTGTGCACCTATGCGGACGGCGGCTGTATGAAACGATGGTCTACTGGGAGACCGCGCAGGAGAGCCCGCTTGCTGCGGATCAGGTCGAGTTCGCTCAACTCTGGAAGGCCCTGCCGAAGGTTGTGTTCTCCACGACGCTTCAGAGCGTGGTGGGCAACACCACGCTGGCCACCGGCGGCATCGGCGAGGAGGTCGTAAGGCTCAAGGAGCAGCCCGGAAAGGACATCGCCGTCGGCGGCGCCGGTCTCGTCGGGGCGTGTATGGAGCTGGGGCTGGTCGACGAGTGGCGGCTGTTCGTCAGCCCGGTCCTACTCGGCGGCGGCACGCCCTACTTCTCGACCCTGGAGGAAAGGATCGACCTGGAGCTGGTCGAGACGAAGACGTTTGGCTCTCGCGTCGTTTACGTTCGCTACCGGGCCTCTCCCGCCAAGTGACCCACGCCGGCGGAGCTTCATGGATGGTCACCGAACCGCCAGCGCGAAGCCCCGTGCGGCTCCTCGGTCGCGACCCCGAAGGCGGTGGCTGGCGACGCAACTTCGGTCTAATGGGCGGTAGATTCGAACCCGAGGCTCTCGGCACCGAGGCCGGCCACGATGCTGGTGGTGTGCTGGATGGGTTGGGTGTAGGGGAGTCCTGCGGGCTGGGCGCGGCCGGGTTGCGCGTCAGACGAGGACCCGGCCGGATGCACGACGGGATGAGCGCTCCGCAATGTCGCCCAGGCGGCGCTTGAGCGTGGTTGTGGGGCGCTCGCGCTTCCCGCAGGAGGAGCCGTCCGGTGGGAGGAGTCTGCCGGCGCCGTGGAGGTTGCTCTATTGGCCTGTTTGCCATCCGAGATGTGGTGCGCCGCACGCCGATGCGGATCGAGCCGTCGCGGCTCCCTCGTAGGGCTCGGGGGTGTAATCGGAACGCCCGTGCCGGAGCATTAGGAGGTTGTGACCGCCCGCGAGCGATTTGAGCAGCTCTATCGCGACCACGCCGGCGCCGTGCTCGCCTACGCACGGCGACGTGCCCCCGCGCGAGCTGACGACGTCGTCGCGGATGTGTTCATGTTCGCCTGGCGTCGCCTCGAGGACGTTCCCGCGAATCCGCGCTCTTGGCTGCTCTCAGTCGCTCGCCGGACGCTCTCCAACCAACGCCGCACGGACGTTCGCCAGGCTGCCGTGTACGGGAAGCTGGCCGGCGCAAGAATATCCCCCCG
The DNA here is from genome assembly GCA_050696475.1 of Solirubrobacteraceae bacterium. Classification (GTDB taxonomy): domain Bacteria; phylum Actinomycetota; class Thermoleophilia; order Solirubrobacterales; family Solirubrobacteraceae; genus Palsa-744. The sequence continues at coordinate 12,047 of JBOGXX010000356.1, forward strand.
CGCGTCGCCAGGCTCCCACTCGACCTGCTCCGCCACGAGCTGATCCTCACCCACCAGCCCCCATCCCAATACACGCTCGAGGAGATCGTCGACGAGATCTTCCTCCCGCTCACCCTGCACACCTCGTAGCTCCAGACTGCCACCCGTCGCCCCCGGGCGCGACCGCCGCCATCAAGAACCTGTCTCTCGTGAAGCCAACTGAAGGGAGGATCGGATGCGTGAGTCAACTGACCGTGGCTACACGCCGGTCAACGGGGTGGCGATGTATCAAGAAGGCTACGATCAGGCCTGTGCACGGTAGATCCCGCGTCTGAGCGTCGTGGTCATGATGCTCGCGACGATCAGGTGCCCGGCGGCGAGCGTCAGCTTCGTCGCCAGCGACGCGCCAAAAGCGTCCAGCGGAGTGATTAGCGACAGGGCAGTAGCCGCGACGGCGATGATCGTGAACATTCGCGCCGGTCTGCTCGCGCGCCGAGCGAGGATCACCGCGATCACGGTTCCCCAGAGGGTCGCGATCAGGATTCCGGTAGCGAAGCTGGCGGCGGTGACCGTCGATGTGGTGTGCGCTCCGGGGACCCCGGCTTTCAGCGGCACGCCGGCGCTCTTCGCGAGCGCAGCGTATGCCTCGATCACGATGAGCGCCAACGCCCGGCGAGGATGCCGCTACGGAGCACTCGCGTCGTGAGTCCGCGGTGCTCCACGGTCGTTAGGCCTTGTCCGGCTGATGAAATGCTCATGGTGTTCTCCTTGTGGTGGGCGGTGCCGTTCGGTACCGGTTCGTCTGGTGGTCGGAGCCGATCGCGGTGCTTCGACATCGGGGGTCGGATCAGTTGCGATGCACGCTGTGGACCGCCTTCACGATGGGATGTCGAGAATTGATGGTGGGTTCCGACTGATCAGCGACCGCTCGATCCGCGAGCGCAACCTTCAAGGAGGTCTGACATGAAGTACATGGCGATCATCTATGGCAACAAGGCGTTGTGGGAGTCGTTCTCCGGCGAGCAGGCGGCCGAGGCCATCGCCGCGCAGGACGCGTTCAACACCCGTTACTCGCAATCCGGGGAGCTGCTTGCGGCCTATGGATTGGGCGATGAGCTAACGGCCAGGACGGTGCGGGTCCGGAAGGGCGCTCTGGCAGTGACCGACGGCCCGTACATCGAGGCTAAGGAGTTCGTTTCGAGCTTCTGCCTGTTTGACTGCGAGAGCGAGGAGCGCGCGCTGCAGCTCGCATCGGAGATGCCGTTTGCCTCCCACAACGCGGTCGAGGTGTGGCCGGTGTTGCACGAGGCCGGACTGGAGATGTGAGCCGCCCGGAGGACATCGAGGACCTGTTGCGCCACCTGGCGCCGCAGGTCCTCGCGGCCCTGTTGCGTCGCCACCGCAACCTCGACGTCTGCGAGGACGCGGTCCAGGAGGCGCTGCTGGCAGCGGCGGCCAGTTGGGCCGCAAGCGGCCTGCCGGAGAACCCGCGCGGATGGCTGCTCACGGTCGCCACGCGCCGGCTGATCGACGATGTGCGCAGCGAGCAGGCCCGTCGCGCGCGCCAGGAGCGGATCGCGATGGGCGCTCCGCCGTCTGAGCTGTTGACGCTTGGGCCTGAGAGCGAGCAGAGGGTCGATCGCGATCGTGACGACACGCTGGCGCTGCTGATCATGTGCTGTCACCCGTCGCTCAGCGGACCGTCGCAAATCGCGCTGACGTTACGCGCCGTGGGCGGTCTGAGCACGGCGGAGATCGCCGCCTGCTTCTTTGTTTCAGAGGCGACGATGGCGCAGCGGGTCAGCCGCGCCAAGCAGACGATTCGCGAGGCCGGCGCACGCTTTGAGATGCCCCCGGAGCCGGAACTCACAGCACGGCTGGCGGCGGTGATGCACGTCCTGTACC
>JBOGXX010000357.1:0-3523 GCA_050696475.1 Solirubrobacteraceae bacterium
CCGCCGATCAGCATGCCCGTCGGCAGCCACATCAGATGCTGGGTGGAGTGCAGCGCGAAGTACACCACCAGCGCGACCAGCGCCAGCGAGACGAGGATCGTGACCGCGACCTGGTTCCCCGGCAGGATGCCGAACGCCACGCCGTGGTTGCGTGTGTTCACCAGCTCGATGCCCGGCAGGAACTTCTTTTCTTCGCCCGGGGCGATCGCTTGTTCGACCGCGTGCTTGGTCAGCTGGTCGAGCACGATCACCGCCACGATCACCAGCGCCGCGCGCAGCCACGCGCGCGCCCTCTGGCGCCCGCGTTGCCCGACATCGGAGCCGTCAACCGCGTGGCTCGGCGCAGCTTGCGGGTCGGAGGGGTTTGGCGGGGGCTCGATCAAGCGCTAGCTGATGATGCCCTGCACGACGACGATGTCGATGATGTACAGGGAGAAGATGGCCAGCATCGGGCTCAGGTCGAGGCCGCCAAGGCGCGGCGCGAAGCGCCTGAAGATGCGCAGGAACGGCTCGCACACGTCATGCAGGAAGCCCAGCACCACGTCCGTCGTGCGCGAGTACGGCGGACGCACGCCAACCGAGAAGAGCATCTGGATCACGATGTAGAGGAAGATCGTGAGGATGTAGATGTAGATCAGCGCCGACAGGTAGCCCGCGACCTGCGTGCGCGCGCTCGCGAGCACCAGCGCGCCGGCGACGCTCAACGCGGCACTTTCTGGCTCGGCTCGAGCACCGCGTCCAGCGCGTCGCTGAACGCGCGCCGCAGGCCCGCGCGCTCGAGCGCGTCCACCCCGCGCGCCGTCAGCCCTCCGGGCGAGGACACCTCGCGCCGCACCGCCAGCGTGTCGTAGCCGCGCCGGCGCAGCAGCTCCGCGGTGCCGGCCAGCGTCTGCACGACCAGCTCAGCGCCCTGCGCGGCGGGGATGCCGCGGCGCACGCCCGCGTCCACCTGCGCCTCGGCCACGACCGCCACGTATGCAGGGGCGCAGGACATCAGCCCCATCGCCACGTCCACCAGCCCCTCGTCGAGCACCACGAGCGTGCCCAGCTCCGCGAACAGCTCAGCCACGGCCGCATCGGCGCCGGCGCCGTCCGCACCGAGAACGCCCGGGCCGGCGGCCTGCACGACGGCGCCCTGGCGCACCTCGACCGGCAGCGAGGGGATGAAGCGGTACACGGAGCGGCCCGGATAGGCCTCGCGCAGCGCCGCAAGCGGCGTCACCGCGAGGATCGACGCGATCGGCGAGGCGCCCGCGCCCACTTCCGCGGCCACCGCCGCCAGCTGGGCCGGCTTGTGGCAGAGGACCACCAGGTCCGCTCGCGCGGCCACCTCCGCGTTGCTGGCGAGCGCCTCGCCGCCGAGCTCCGCCGCGAGGGCGTCCGCGCGCCCGGGCGCCGGGTCGGCGCACAGCACTGGTCTGCCCCACCCGCGCGCCAACGCGCGAGCCATGTTCCCGCAACCGATGAGCCCTACCTGCATCTGTCGTGAGAGCCCGTCAGCTCTGATTAAAGAAGCCCTTCTCGATCAACCGTGCGCGCTCCTCTGCGGAGATCTCGACGTTGCGCGGCGTGAGCATGAACACCTTGTCTGCGATCCGCTGCATGCCGCCATCCAGCGCGTAGGTGAGCCCCGAGGCGAAGTCGATCAGCCGCTTGGACAGGTCGGCGTCCGAGCTCTGCAGGTTGAGGATCACGGGGATCGAGTCCTTGAACTTGTCGGCGATCTGCTGCGCGTCGTTGAAGGACTTCGGTACGACCAGGTGCACGCGCACGTCGCCGTTGGTGCGGCTGGCAACCGGTTGCAGAACGGTCGTCGCGCGTCCACGCCCGCCGCGACCGGCCTGCGGGCCGTCCTCCTCGGAGAAGATGTCATCGATCTCGTCGCGACGGCGGCGCAGGCGACGCACGTTTGGGCGCTCGCGATAGCGGTCTTCTATCTCAGACTCGGGACCGACCCCACCCGGCTCCTCCTCGTAGTCGTCGTGGTACTCCTCGGCCAAGCCGAAGTACACGAGTGCGCTATGCCATGAGTCGCGGAATGCCATCGCTGTAGATGCGGTTTCGGGCGCCGAACCGGTTTCCCTGCAGATGCTAGTGATTCGCAGGGCCACAGCCAGCGCCCTTGCGCGCCATCAATGGTAGAGCCTCGTGCCTATGCGCACGCTCGTGGCGCCCTCCTCGACGGCCACCACGTAGTCCTGCGAGGTCCCCATCGAGAGGTGCTCGAGGCCGTGCTCGCCCGCCAGCTCGCGCAGCGCCGCGAACCAGCGACGGCTCCGCTCCGGCGTGTCAGACGGCGGCGGCATCGTCATCAGCCCGGCGACCGGCACCGGCGAGCGCCTGAGGTAGCCGGCGATCTCGCCCGGCGCGATCCCGGCCTTCCCCTCCTGTGCAGCCACGTTTACCTGCAGCAGGATCCTGAGCCCCGGGCGTGCGCTGTCGAGGTGGCGCTCGAGCTCGCGCAGCGCCGACTCCGAGGCGACGGAGTGGATCAGGCGCACGTGCGGCACGATCGAGCGCACGCGTCTGCTCTGCAGCTGGCCGATGAAGTCCCACTCGAACAGCTCTGCGTGCGCCGCGGCCTTCTCCTGCAGCTCCTGAGCGCGGTTCTCGCCCACCAGGCGCACGCCCGCCCGCGCCAGCACCGGCAGCTCTGCCGACGCCACGTACTTGACCGCCGCCAGGATCTCCACGTCGCCTGCGCGTGGCCTCGCTCGGGCAGGCAGCGGCGAGCGCTCGAGGGCTGCCGCGACCTCTGCGCGGATCCGCTCCAGATTGGCACGCACCGTCTCCACGCGCAGGCCCGTGATCAGCTCAGCCATGCCACCCCGGCCTGGCGCCCCGCGCGCTCGCCTTCGCGCCTGTGGGAGAAGAAGCGCTCGTCGCAGACCGTGCACGCCTGCACGTCGCGTACGCGGCCGACGCCCGCCGCCGCCAGCCGCTCGTGCGCGATCGCCCGCAGGTCGATGTGACGGCCGACGCGGTGTGCGCCGCCGAACGCCGCGTGCACCTCGGCCCCGACCGCATAGCAGCAGACGCCCGCGCACGGTCCCACGATCGCCTCGAGCGGCTCCCCGTCGCCGAGCTTGCGCAGGCTCGCCACGCCCTGCTCGAGCACCCCCGCCGCCAGCCCCCGCCAGCCCGCGTGCACGATCGCCACCACGCCCGTGGCGCCGAGCGCAACCGGCAGGCAGTCCGCGGCCATCACCATCGCCCCCACCCCCGCCAGCGTCGTCGCGTGCCCGTCCGCATCGATCGCCAGCGCCTGCCCCGCGCGGGCGCTCACGCGCTCGATCGTGTTGACGTTCGTGCCGTGCGTCTGGCGGCTGGAGCACAGCCATCGCAAGCCAACTCGCTCGCACAGCTCGGCGCGGCGCTCCAAGCCAAGCTCGCGGCCCTCCCCGGCGCCCGTCGAGAGGTTGCCGGCGGTTCGGTCGGTGAACAGCGCCCAGCCGGCGCCCGGCAGCGCGACCGGCGCTTCGACGTTCGCGCTCGACGCCTGCTGCCGCGGACTGCTCACAGC
>JBOGXX010000358.1:0-2307 GCA_050696475.1 Solirubrobacteraceae bacterium
GATTCATCCAGGCGCTGGTCGGCCTGTACGAATACACGTCGATCACGAAAGACCCGCTCGGGTTGCGGATGTTCGAAGAAGGCGATGCCGAGGCGCGGGCGGAGGTCCCGCACTACGACACGGGGGCGTGGTCGATGTATGACCAGTTCGGCGAATCCGATCTCAACTACCACGAACTGCTCACGGAATTCCTGGCGCACCTGTGCGAACGCACCAGCAGGGGCGAGCCGCTCGACGCGACGGGCGCGCAGATCCCGGGCGATCAGGTCTACTGCACGACCGCGCAGAGCTTCACCGCCGACCTGCACACCGCGCCGCGGATCGCGCTGCTCTCCAAGAAGCTCGCCGCCGGAACGAGGGCCGGCGTGCAGCTGTCGCTCTCGAAGATCGCAACCGTCAGCATGACCGTGCGCCGGGGCTCGACGGTCGTGTGGCGGAACAGCGCCACCGTCGAAGCCGGCAGGCCGCGACTGCTGTGGGTCACCCCGCGCAAGGGCGGGACCTTCACGATCGAGCTGGCCGCGACCGACCTGGCCGGCAACCTCTCCACCACGAGCGCCACCGTAATCGTCAGCCGTCATTAGCTTCAGCCGCCACGCCTACACTAGGCCCAGGTGGCTCCCATGGACACGATCGAGATCAACGCCAGGCGCCGATGAGCAGGCTCGCCGACGCGTGGCGCGAGCTGGCCCCGGCGCAGCGACGCGCGGCGATCGCCGCGCTGGGGCTGTTCGTGTCGATGCTCCTGCCCTGGTATGACAAGACCGACACCGTCGTCGTCCACGGGGCGGCCAAGGCCACCCAGACGAGCCTCAGCGCCTTCCAGGCGTTCTCGTTCGTCGAGGCGGCCGTGCTGCTGGTCAGCGCGGGGATCCTCGCGACGCTGTTCGCGCGCGCCGAGCGACGCGACTTCCAGCTGCCCGGCGGTGACGGGCTGGTCGTGATGATCGCCGGCGGCTGGACGGCGCTGTTGATCTTCTACCGGCTGCTCGACAAGCCCGAACTGCAGGGAAACGAACGGGTGACCTCGACCGTCGGCGTCGAGTGGGGGATCTTCATCGCGCTGCTGCTCGCGCTCGGCCTCGTCCTCGCCGGCGCGCGGATGCGCGCCGAGGAGCGCCCCGAGCCGCCGCTGAGACGCGCGCGCGCCCGGCCTCCGCGACTGGGGCTGACGCCCCACTCGCAGACCGAGGGCGGCGTCCCCCCGATCGTCGAGGTGGAGCCTGTGGCCGACCTCCAGGCGACGCTCGTCAACCCCGCCCGCAGGCGCCCGCGACGCCCGACGCCCGTGCCCGCGCGCGAGTCGCGCGCCACCGGCCGGCGCCCCCGCTTTCCGCCGGCCCCCCCGGAGCAGCTCTCCTTCGAGGATCCGCCCGGCGGCCAGGATCCGCGATAGGCGCGCGCGCTCGACGAGCCCCTGCGGGGCCGGCGCCTATCATTGCGCTGAGAATGGCCGCATCCCAGACTCCGGAGCCCGCCTCCGTCGCAGACGTCTCCGCGGGCCTGCGCGGGGTCGGCTACCTGCCGGGCGAGTCGACCGCGCTCGTCTCCTTCCTGGCCACCAGGCTGGGCAAGCCGGTGCTCGTGGAGGGCCCCGCGGGCGTCGGCAAGACGGAGCTGGCGAAGGCGCTCGCGTCCTATTTGGGCCGCGAGCTCGTGCGCCTGCAGTGCTACGAGGGCCTCGACGAGGCCAAGGCGCTGTACGAGTGGAACTACCGCAAGCAGCTGCTGCGCATCCAGGCCGAGGCCTCCGGCACCGGCTGGGAGGCCGTGCAGGAGGACATCTTCGGCGAGGAGTTCCTGCTAGCGCGTCCGCTGATGAGCGCGATCGCCTCCGAGGAGCCGGTGGTGCTGCTGATCGACGAGATCGACAAGACCGACCAGGAGTTCGAGGCGATGCTGCTGGAGGTGCTCTCCGACTTCCAGATCTCGATCCCCGAGCTGGGCCGCGTCGAGTCGCGCACGCACCCGATCGTGCTGCTCACCTCCAACAACTCGCGCGAGCTGACCGAGGCGCTGAAGCGACGCTGCCTGTATCTGTGGCTCGACTACCCCGAGCTCGAGCACGAGCTGGAGATCGTGCGCCTGCACACGCCCGATCTCTCCGAGATGGTCGCGCGCAGGCTCGTCGAGGTGATCGGCATGGTCCGCGCGCTCGACCTCAAGAAGCCGCCGTCGATCGCCGAGTCGATCGACTGGGCGCGGGCGCTGTTGCTGCTCGGCGTCAAGGACATCGACGAGACCACGTTCACCGAGACCATGTCAGTGATCGTCAAGCACCGCACCGACATGGACGTGGTGGCCGAT
>JBOGXX010000359.1:0-4383 GCA_050696475.1 Solirubrobacteraceae bacterium
GCGCGCAGCCTCGCGGGGAGATCCAGGCGTTCGGCGACCGCGCGGCAGGAGACCCCCGAGACCGCCTGGGCGCGGATCTTCGTCAGCCGTCCCGCGCCGAAGCGCTCCGCCTCCAGACGCGGATACAGGTACGCGGTGACCGCCAGCGCGAGCACGCTGTCGCCGAGGAACGCGAGACGGGTGTAGGAGTCGCTCGAGCGCTCGCTCCACGATGCGTGCGTGAACACCTGGCGCGCGAGATCCGCCGGCAGCTCCTCCAGCAACTCCCCGAGCAGCGTCATCGCTCCGCATTCAACGCCCCGTCGTGGGTGAGCACGAACTCCACCGCCGCGCCGACCGTGAGGATCCGCATGGCCTGCTCGTCGGACATCTGCACGCCATAGGTGTCCTCCAGCTCCTGCACGAGCGTGTACAGGTCCAGCGAGTCGGCCTCCAGGTCCTCCTTGAAGCGCGTGTCCTCGCCGATCGCCTCGCGATCGACACCGAGCTCATCTGTCAGATGGTCTCGGATCAGCGCGAACACCTGCTCGCGTGTGTGGCTCGGATCACTCATCCTGTGTGGCGCAGGCTAGCGTCGGACGCGGACGCGGGGGCGCGCCGCAGCGCTCCGGCCCGCTCGAGCGCCCGGTGCGTCTGCCCGACGATGTCCGCGCGCGTGCCGCGCTCGGCGCGCAGGATCGCCTGCGCGAAGCCCGCCCGCGTGAAACGCCCATGTGGAACAACCCCCAGGTGTCGCAGTCCGAGCAGGTAGGCGCCGCCGTTGACCTCCGGGTCGATCTCATCGCGAAAGCCGCGTAGCGCCCCTCGCAGCAGCGCGCCGCCGAGCTTCGCGCGCGTCGAGGACATCGCCGCCTCGCGCACTGCGTCGAGCATCGTCTGCGAGACGCCCTCCATCAGCTTCAGCGCGATGTTCCCGGTGAAGCCGTCCGTGACGACGACGTCCGCGCGTCCGGAGACCACATCGCCGCCCTCCACGTTGCCGACGAAATCGAATGCATCGACGCCCGCGCGCGCGCGCTCGCTGAGCTCCGCGTGGGCCTCCAGCACGAGCGCGCTCCCGCGTGTCGCCTCCTCGCCGTTGGACAGCAGCCCCACGCGCGGACGGCTGACGCCGAGCACCGTCTGCGCGAGCGCGGCACCCATGAAGGCGAACTGCACGATGTGCTCGCGCCTGGACTCCGCATTGGCACCGACGTCCAGCAGCGTCACCGGGTGGTGGGGCACCGGCAGCGGGATCGCCAGCGCCGGCCGGTGGATGCCGCGGGCGCGCTTGATGTTGAACGTCCCCGCCGCCAGCGCCGCGCCGGTGCCGCCGGCGCAGACGAGCGCCTGCGCGCGGCCCTGCGCCACCGCCGCCGCCGCCCGCACGATCGAGGCCTCGGGCGTGCGGCGCACCGCCAGCACCGGGTCCTCGGCCTTCGCAACGGAGATCGGCGCGTCGACTATCTCGACGCCGGGCGCCGCCGCGTGCAGCTCGTCCGCCGGGCCGAACAGGATCACGCGCGCGCCCTGACCGGTGGCGAGCGCGGCACCAGCGGCGACCTCCGCGGGACCGAGGTCGGCGCCGTTGCAGTCGACCGCGATGACCGGTCGCGGGTGCTCGCCCTGTCGAGGCGCCGCCGGAGAGGACGATGCCTCTGGCGTCACTGCCCGCTAGTCGTGGTCGTGGTCGTGCTCGTGATCGTGTGCGCCCGGGGACACGATCTCACGGCCCGCGTAGGAGCCGCATACCGGGCACACCCGGTGCGGGCGACGCGGGCTGTGGCACTGCGGACACGCGTTCAGCGCCGGCGTGCCGATCTTGTGCTGTGCACGGCGCTTGGCCGTACGACTGTGCGACTGCTTTTTCTTGGGGACGGCCACCGGAGTCGAGAAGGCTACCAGGGTGCGGGCGCGCATCCTGGCGCCCTCCGCTGGCTACTCGAGCCTCAGCTCGCGCAGCTTCGCCCAGCGAGGATCCGGCTCGCTCTCGTGGTGGTGCTCGGGGCCGGCGGGGTCCGAGTCGTTGAGGTCCGCCGCGCAAACCGGGCACAGGCCTGCGCAGCCCTCCTTGCAGAGGATCTTCGCCGGCATCGCCAGCGCGAACGCGTCCCGCGCCCAGCCGGCGAGGTCGAGCGTCTCCTCGTGCACGTAGGGGCTGTCCAGCTCATCGCCCGAGCCGGGGCGGTCGACCTCGCGTGCCTCCACCTCCACGTGCGGGCCCGCCGGCTTCAGGCAGCGCATGCACGGACCGAGCACCTCTGCAGAGAAGCGCAGCAGCAGCGCATAGCCGCCGCCTGTCATCCGCGAGACGTTCAGCTGCACCGGCACGCCCTCGATGCCGGTCTCGAGCGCCCGCGCGCCGTAGGTCTCGCTGCCGAGCACAAGCGGCTCGATCGAAGTGCTCAGATCCAGGCGCCGTCCCTCGCCCGAGCTCAGCCGCAGGCTGGCCAGATCGAAGCCGTGCCGGCGGCGCTGTGTGCGTTCGGCTGCCATCCTCTTCAGCCTAGAAGCCGACCGTTAGGCGCGCGCTCGCAGCTCCCGCTTGAGGACCTTGCCGGTTGCGTTGCGCGGCAGCTGCTCGACGAACAGCACCTCGCGTGGGACCTTGAAGCGAGCGAGATTGGCCTTGACGTAGTCCTGCACCGCCTCTTGCGTCAGGCCCTTGCCGTCGCGCAGCACCACGAACGCCTTCAGCCGCTGCCCGAACTCCGCATCCTCGACGCCCACGACAGCGACCTCCTCGATCTGCTCGTGGTCGGCCAGCAGATCCTCGACCTCGCGGGGGAACACGTTCTCGCCGCCGCTGACGATCATTTCGTCGTCGCGGCCGTCGACGAACAGACGTCCGTGCGCGTCCAGGCGCCCGACGTCGCCTGTGCACATCAGCCCGCGCACGATCTCCTTGCCGCCGCCGTCGGTGTAGCCCTCGAACATGAACTCGTTGGCGACGAAGATGCGTCCCAGCTCGCCCGGCGCGACCTCGTGGCCCTGTTCGTCGAGCAGCTTCACCACGGTTCCAAGCGGCGGGCGTCCGGCCGTGCCCGGCGCCGCGCGCAGATCCTCCGGCGTGGCGATCGTCGCCCACGCCACCTCGGTGGAGCCATAGAGGTTGTAGACGATGTCTCCGAACGTATCCATCGCATGGGTGGCGAGCTCGCCCGGGAACGCCGAGCCGCTGACCGCGATCACCTTCAGGCAGCGCACGTCATAGCGCGCGATCGTCTCGGGAGCCAGCGCCAGGATGCGCTGCAGCATCACCGGCACCACGACCAGCGCGCTCGCCCCGTGTTGGGAGATCGCCTTCAACGTCTCCTCGGGGTCGAACTTGCGCCGCAGCACGAGCGTCGAGAGCAGCGGCAGGCTGAGCAGGAAGTGGGCAAAGCCCCAGGAGTGGAACATCGGCGCCGCGATCACGGTCGTCTGACGCGCCTTCAGCGGGATCTTCGAGAACAGCGCAGCCGCCGGTTCGACCGAGTCGCTCTGGTGGCGCTGTGCCCCCTTGGGCGTGCCGGTCGTGCCCGAGGTCAGGATCACCACACGGCCTTTTTCGGTGGGCGGCGTCAGATCGGACTGCTGACCGCGCGAGATCAGCTGCTCGAGTGTGGGGGGGCCCTCGCCCTCGCCCTCGCCCTCGCCCGCGCCCTCGCCCGCGCCCCGTTCGCTCCAGGCGATGAAGCGGATCCTGTCGGCCGCCCCCTCGCTCACGAGCCCGCCGAACTCCTCGTCGTAGATCACCGCCACCGGGTTCTCGCGCCTGAGCACATCGGTTATCTGCGGCCCGGCGAAGGCCGTGTTCAGATAGAGCGCGCCGGCGCCCAGCTTCGAGCAGGCGGCGGTCGCCTCCACGAAGCCGCGGTGGTTGCGGCACATGATCGCCACGCCGTCGCCCTCGGCGATCCCCGCCCTGCGCAGCTCGTGTGCGAGCGCGTTCGTGCGCAGGTGCATCTGCTTGAAGCTCAGACAGCCACGCTCGTCGATCAGCGCGGCGCGATCCGGGTAGCGCGCCGCCGCGCCGGTGTACGCGCCCGCGGGGGTCGCCCCCCAGCGGCGCAGCGCCGAGAGCGAGAGCGCCAGCCGATCCGGGCGCGTCGGCTCCAACATGCCCGTGTCCAGCAATGCCTTGATCACGAGCAGCTTGTGCCTGGCGGTGCGCGTGAGCGTTTGCGCATTCACGGGTTGAGCCTACCCAAAAGCCGGCTCAGCGAGGTGTCGCGCAGCGGGTTTCTAGCCGACTTCAGCCGGTTCGTCCTTGCCCTGCAGGCGCTCGCGACCGCGCTGTACGGCGGCGATGAACTTCGAGAGGTTGACCTCGAGCGTGTTTAGGATCTCGTCCGCGTAGTCCTCCGCGCCGAGGCGGATCTCACGCTCGCGGGCGCGCGCGTCCTCGACGATGTCCTCCGC
>JBOGXX010000360.1:0-2725 GCA_050696475.1 Solirubrobacteraceae bacterium
GCGCGCGCGTCGGGGTCGAGGCCGAGCACGATCTGCGACTCGCGCTCGGCAACTCGAGCAGCCAGCTTCTCGCCGAAGGCGTCCGCCGCGCTCAGCGGCCCTTCACCGCGCTCTTCAGACCGCTGCCGGCGGTGAAGCGCGGCACCCGCGACGCCGCGATCTCGATGCGCTCGCCGGTGCGCGGGTTGACTCCCATGCGCGCGCCGCGCTCGCTGACGTGGAACTTGCCGAACCCCGACACCGTCACCTCGCTGCCACGACGCAGGGCGTCCTCCACGGTGGCCAGCACGGCGTCCACCGCACGCGAGGCATCCTGCTTGGTCAGATCGGCGCGATCGGCCACCTGGTCGACCAGCTCGGACTTTGTCACTTCGCCTCCCTCGTTCGTAAAACGTTGCACCGAAGCTAACACCGCGTGCGGACAGGCGCATCGGCAAGAATACGCCGATGGCGATCGGTCGCATCGCATGGCTGGTGACGGTGCTCGTGGCGCTCGTCACCGCGCTGGCGCTGGCCCTGTCCGGATATATGGGCTATGCGGGTCTCGGCGTGGCCGTGGCCGTCTCGGCCGCCATCAACCTGTTCTAGCCAGCCACTCCAGCAATGCCCGCGCAGCGCGGCCTCGATGGCTGATGGCGTCCTTTTGCTCGTCGCTGAGCTCGGCCATCGTCACACCGGCAGGCCCATCGTCCGGGAGGAACGCCGGGTCGTAGCCGAAGCCCCCCTGCCCCCTCGGCCGCTGTGCCAGCCGTCCCCGGCACCGCCCCTCGAACACGTGCTCCTGCCCGCTCGCCGGATCGACGTGCGCGATCACGCAGACATACTCCAGCGCGCTGCCCGCCGGCGCCTGGTGCAGCAGCTTGCGCAGGTTCTGCTCGTCGCTGGCGTGCTCGCCCGCGTAGCGCGCGGAGCGCACGCCCGGCGCTCCGTCGAGCGCGGCGGCACAGATCCCGGAGTCGTCGGCGAAGCTGACCAGAGCGGTCGCCCGCGCCGCGGCACGCGCCTTGCCCAGCGCGTTCTCCGCGAACGTCTCGCCGTCCTCCGGAGGCATCGTGACGTGGTCGGGAAGCGCCTCGATCTCGAGGTCGCCAGAGCTGCGCTCGAGCAACCGCGCGAACTCCCTGCGCTTGTGCTCGTTGTGGGTGGCCAGCAGCAGCTTCAACTGCCCGCGGCGATCGCCTGCGCCTGGCTGGCGCGCAGCTGCTCGATGCCGAGGGCCGCGAGCGCCAGCAGCTCGTCCAGGTGCGCCCGCGACAGCGGCGTGCGCTAGGCGGTCGCCTGCACCTCGACCAGTCCGTCCGCGCCCGTCATCACCACGTTCGCATCGACCTCCGCGGTGGAGTCCTCGGAGTAGTCGAGATCGAGCAGCGCGACGCCGTCGATCATCCCGCAGGAGACCGCTGCGACCGAGTCCCTGAGCGGCGTGCGCTCGAGGCGCCCCTCCTTCTGAAGCCGTGCGCAGGCGAGCGCCAGCGCCACGTACGCGCCGGTGATCGAGGCGCAGCGCGTGCCACCGTCCGCCTGCAGCACGTCGCAGTCGAGGTACATCGTCCGTTCGCCCAGCGCCCGGAAGTCGACGACCACCCGCAGCGAGCGTCCGATCAGTCGCTGGATCTCGATCGTGCGGCCGTCCTGGCGTCCGCGCGTGGCGTCGCGCTGCTTGCGATCCCCGGTGGACGCCGGCAGCATCCCGTACTCGGCCGTCACCCAGCCCTTGCCCGCGCCGTTCATCCAGCGTGGCACGCTCTCCTGCGCGGAGGCCGTGCAGATGACGCGCGTCTCACCGACGGAGATCAGCGCTGAGCCCGTGGCCGTGCGCATGAACCCCGGCTCGATCGCCGTCGGGCGCAGCCCGCATGCCTGACGGCCGTAGCTGCGCCCTGGTGAGCCCGCTTGCACGAGGGGCATCATTCCAGAGCGCTACCGTCCGGGCATCTTGCGCGCGCTGGTGGTCTCGAACATGCTCCCCGACCCCGCCCATCCCGAGCGCGGGCGCTTCGTCCGCGACCAGGTCGCAGCTCTGCGCGAGCTCCCCCACCTGGACGTCGAGCTGCACGAGTTCGCGCCCGGTGCCGGCGCGCTTGCGCGGACGGTGCCAGAGCTGCGCCGGCGCTACGGCGCCAGGCGCAGCTGGAGCGCACGCGCGCGTCGATCTGAGCCGTTCGACGTCGTGCACGCTCACTTCGGCCTGACGGCGTGGCCCGCCCTCGCGGTCGACGCACGCGTACGTGCGCTCACCGTCCACGGCACCGACGTGCGCCACCCGCGCACGCGCTGGTCGACCGCCGCGGTCAGCCCGCTGATGGACGTGCTTGGCGCCGCCTCGGCCGAGCTCGCCGCGGAACTCCCCGGCCGCGCCGCGCGCAGGCGCGCGCAGGTGCTGCCCTGCGGCGTGGACCTCCAGCGCTTCCAGCCGCTGGCACGCGCCGCCGCGCGCGCGGAGCTGGGCCTGGACCCTGCCGCGCCCTACCTCCTGTTCCCCGCCGACCCGGCCCGCCCGGAGAAGCGCCACGATCGCGCGCTCGCGCTAGCCCAGGCAGTCGGAGTCGAGCTGCTGACGCTCGGCGGCGTCGCGCCGGAACGGGTGGGGCTGTGGATCAACGCGGCCAACGCCGTGCTCGTCCCCTCCGCGCGAGAGGGCTTCGGCCTGGCGGTGCTGGAGGCGCTCGCTTGCGAGGTCCCCGTCCTCGCCACTCCCGTCGGCATCCACCGCGACGCGCTCGAG
>JBOGXX010000361.1:0-2378 GCA_050696475.1 Solirubrobacteraceae bacterium
GTCTGGAAGGGGATGAAGGACAGCGGCACGAACTCGGTGATGCCGCCGGTGCGCTGCTGCAACTCGCGGACCACGCGCATGTGCTCCGCCAGCTCCCACGGCTCCTCGATGTGGCCGAACATCACCGTGGCGGTCGAGCGCAGCCCGGCGGCGTGCGAAGCCTCGATGATCTCCACCCAGCGCGCCACGGGCAGCTTGTTCGGCGAGATGCGCTCGCGCACGCCGTCGTGCAGCACCTCTGCCGCGGTGCCCGGCGTCGAGCCGAGGCCAGCGTCTTTCAGGCGCGCAAAGACCTCCGCCGGCGCCAGCGCTGAGATGTCGCACATGTGGGCGATCTCCATCGGGCTGTAGGCGTGCAGATGCAGCTCGCGCCCGGCGGCGCGCGATGTCTCCTTGGCCAGGCGCAGCCACCCCAGGTAGTCCTCCAGCGACCAGTCGGGATGGATCCCGGACTGGATGCACAGCTCGGTGGCGCCGTAGTCGATCGCCTCGTGCACGCGGCTGATGAACTCCTGCGCGTTGTGCTCGTAGGCGTCGGGCGAGCGCTTGCCCTGGCCGAACCCGCAGAACGCGCAACCGACGGTGCAGACGTTGGAGATGTTGATGTTGCGGTTGACGACGAACGTGACCGTCTCCCCCGCCAGCTCGGCGCGCAGGGCATCGGCTGCGAGGCGCATCTCCTGGATCGCCTCGGGGCGCGTCTCGGCGAACATCGCCGTCAGCTCCTGCGGCGTCAGGGCCACGCCGCGGCTGGCGCGCTCGATCGCCGCGGGGACCAGGCTCGGCGCGATCGGCGTGGGCGGCTCGCTGCGGCCGGAGCCGCGCCTGGGGATGAAGGACCAGTACTTGACCTTGATCGTGTCCATCACGCCCTGGGCGACCCACTCCGCATCGATGTACTCGGGGTAGACGCACAGCCGCTCGGTGAGCGCATAGCCGTCCCGCTGCAGCTCCTTGCGAACCTGATGCGGCGAGGGGAACGGGTGCTGGGGAGAGATGTGATCGCCGTTGGCCGACAGCCCGCCCAGGTCGGTCGCGCCGGCGGCCACGAGCTCGCCCCACCAGTCGGCGAGGTTCGGCGGCACCTGGATCCCGATCTCCGGCATCAGCCTGCGGGTCTCGCCGATCAGGCGCTTCATGTCCTCGATCTGAATCGGACCCGCACCCTCCAACGCCCAGTCGGGCAGCGACACGCCGGGCCGCTGCGCGGCGACTCCCGTGCGCCAGTACTCGCGGGTAGCCTCATCGGCGATCTCGGCGGGCTCCTGACCGTAGTAGCGCGGGTGGGGCACGAAGTTCTGGAGGATCACCTCCTGGATGTGACCGTGGCGTTGATGCAGCTCGGCGATCGCGGCAAGGGAGTCCATGCGCTCCTGCTCGGTCTCGCCGATGCCGACCAGGATGCCGCTGGTGAAGGGGATCTTCAGCTCCCCGGCGGCGGCGATCGTCTCGATCCGGCGGGCGGGGTGCTTGGTGGGCGAGCCGGCGTGGACCGTCTCCATCAGCCGCTCGGAGACCGACTCGAGCATCAGGCCCTGGGAGGCGGTCACCTCACGCAGCCGCGCCAGATCCTCGCGGGAGAGGACGCCGAGGTTGGTGTGCGGGAGCAGCCCGCGCTCCAGCGCCCGCTCGCAGGCCCAGACGACATATGCGGTGAAGTCCGCGTGCCCGTATTGCGCCAGCCGCGCTCGGACGCCCGGGTTGACCTCGGGTCGCTCGCCGGTCAGCACGAGCAGCTCCTTGACCTGCCTGCGCGCGGCGCCGTCGAGCAGCTCGATGACCTCGTCGGGGCTGTGCAGGTGCGCCTGGTGCGTCGCGAACGCGCAGTACTTGCAGTAGCAGCGACAGGTCCGTGACAGCGACAGCGTCAGGTTGCGCGAGAAGGTCACCCTGCGACGCATGCCTGGAGTCTATGACGCGAGGGGCCGGCAGCCGGGCGCTCGGCTTCGACGCCGGCGGGGTCTCTCGCGATCCCGGCGCGCGCATCGCCGCGATCGTTCCCGCATCGCTACCCTCGAAGGCTAGGAGGGCGCGGCTCCGTGAACCAGCAGCACGCGGTCGAGAACAGACGGCTATGACCAGAAAAGGACGATGAGCAACATGACCGAGAGCATCAGCGAGAGCGAGAACCCGGCGATCGCGAGCCCGACTCCCACGGCGCCCGTGCCGAGGAGCAATCGCGACTGGTGGCCCAACCAGCTCGATCTGAGCGTGCTGCGCCGGCACTCGCCCCTGTCGGACCCGATGGGAGCGGACTTCGACTACGCAGAGGAGTTCCAGAGCCTCGACCTCGCCGCGCTGAAGGCCGACCTGATCGAGCTGATGGGCACCTCGCAGGACTGGTGGCCCTCGGACTACGGCCACTACGGGCCGCTGTT
>JBOGXX010000362.1:0-4562 GCA_050696475.1 Solirubrobacteraceae bacterium
CTCCGGGCGCGCTCGGCCCGGCGCTCGAGACGCTTGCCGGCTTGGTGGCGCTGGCCGCCCACCTGACGCTGCAGCGCATGGCGCCCTCGCTGCACAATGCGGTCATGGGCCTCGGCGCGGTGTGCTGGTGCGCGGCAGCCGCGGCGTGGCTGGCCGGGGCGGAAGTGAACCGCTTCGCGCCGCTGCTGGCGGGCTTTCTCGTGCTGACGATCGTGGGCGAGCGTCTGGAGCTGACGCGCGTCGCGCGCCGCCCGGCGTGGGTGCAGTCGCTGCTGCTGATCGCGGTCGCGGTGTTCGCGGCCGGATTGGCGATATCGCTCACGGCCGAGACGACGGGCGTGAAGATCGCCGGCGTCGGGCTGCTGGCCCAGGCTGCGTGGCTGGCGCGGTATGACGTCGCGCGGCGCACGGTGCGCATGGGTGGCGTCACGCGCTTCATGGCGCTGGCGCTGCTCGCCGGATATGTGTGGCTCGCTGTCGCGGGGGTGTTGTGGGCCTATAACGGGTCGATGCTCGACGGTCCCGCCTACGACGCGCAGCTGCACGCGGTGTTCTTGGGCTTTGTGATGTCGATGGTCTTCGCGCACGCGCCCGTGATCGTCCCTGCGGTGCTGCGGGTTCCGCTGCCTTTCCACCGCGGCTTCTATGCCCACCTGGCGCTGCTGCACGTCTCGCTCGCGCTGCGCCTGCTCGGCGGCGACCTCGCCGGCAACCTGGCGCTGTGGCAGTGGGGCGGCATCCTCAACGAGGCGGCGATCCTGCTGTTCCTGTGCGTCACCGCCTCTGCGGTCCTGCACGCTCGCCGGGCGCAGGCGCGCAGAGCGTCCGAGGGCCACACGCCCCGGGCGCGGCCCCGTCATGCTTCGGCGCAGGTCTTCAAGCCATGAGTGCCAACCTGGTGAGGGCGATCCGCTGTGGGTGAGCTCGGCGCGTTTCTGCGGATCGACCGCCAGGGCAGCGTGCAGCGCGATCCGCGTGAGCGCGCTGGCGACTACCGGGAGTTCGTCACGCCGCTCCCAGACGCGGAGCTCCGAGCGCAGGGCGCGCGCTGCATGGACTGCGGGGTGCCGTTCTGCCACAACGGCTGTCCGGTGGGCAACCTGATACCAGACTGGAACGATCTCGTCTACCGCGATCGCTGGAAGGAGGCGATCGTCCAGCTGCACGCCACCAACAACTTCCCCGACTTCACCGGCCGGGCTTGCCCCGCGCCGTGCGAACCGGCGTGCGTGATGGAGATCCGCGAGGGCGAAGCGGTCACGATCAAGCAGATCGAGCAGGCGATCGTCGACCGCGCGTGGAAGGAAGGCTGGGTCACACCGCAGCCACCCACATTCGAGACCGGCCGCAGCGTCGCGGTGATCGGCTCGGGCCCGGCAGGCTTGGCGGCCGCCCAGCAGCTGCGCCGCGCCGGACACAGGGTCGTGCTGTTCGAGCGCGACGAGGCGCCCGGCGGCCTGCTGCGCTTCGGTATCCCCGACTTCAAGATCGAGAAGGCCGTCGTTCAGCGCCGCGTGCAACAGCTCATCGACGAGGGCGTCGAGTTGCGCTGCGGGGTCGACGTCGGCCGCGACGAGTCCGTCACCGATCTGCTGAAGAAGTTCGACGCCACGGTGATTGCGACCGGCTCACGCGTGCCACGCGACCTGCCCGTCGAGGGCCGCGAGCTTGGCGGCATCCACTTCGCGATGGATTACCTGTATCAGCGCAACCGCTGGGTCGCCGCCCAACAGCGGCCCGAGCCGGCGATGCCCGCACCGCTCCCGGCGATCGGCGAGCGGATAACCGCCGCCGGGAAGCATGTGGTTGTCATCGGCGGTGGCGACACCGGCGCGGACTGCATCGGCAACGCCCTGCGCGAGGGCGCCGCGTCGGTGACGCAGCTCGAGCTGTTGCCCGAGCCGCCGCCACGGCGTCCCGATGAGCGCACGCCGTGGCCCGAGTGGCCGGACAAGTTTCGCCTGAGCTACGCGATGCAGGAGGCCCAAGAGCTGGGACGCGGTGAGCAGGACTACTCGATCGCGACGACGCGCTTCACGGGCACCGCTGGCGCCGTGAGCGCTTTGCGCTTCTCCCGGGCCGAACCGACCTCCCCGTTCGCCCCCGTTGAGGGCACGGAGCGCGAGCTGCGCGCCGATGTGGTGCTGCTGGCGATGGGCTTCCTGCACCCAGAGCCGCAGCTGCTCGAGCAGCTCGCGATCGACAAGGACCCTCGCGGCAACGTCAAGACGACGCCCCCATACACCACCTCCGCGGAGGGCGTCTTCGCCGCCGGAGACGCCCACCGGGGGCAGTCGCTGATCGTCTGGGCGATCAACGAGGGCCGCCAGTGCGCACGCATCGTCGACCGCTACCTGACCGGCCTCGGTTACCACGAACCCGTCCACACCGGCAACGTCGAACCCGCCGATGAGGGACCCGAGGGGCCCCCCGACCACGCAAGCTACGGCATCACCGCTCGCGACTGACCCCGACGATGTTCGGTGCCAGTGGACGGCCTCACTAGTGTCTGCGGACGTGACGGCCGCACACAGCAACAGCTTCATGGATCGCCTGCGCTTGGAGTGCCCGGTGGTGCAGGCGGGGATGGCCGGGGGTGTCGCCGGCGGTGAGCTGGCCGGCGCGGTATCGGCTGCCGGTGGTATGGGGACGGTCGGGATGATGGCGCCGCGGGCATTTGCGCAGGCGCTCGGAGCGGCTCATCGCCGGGCCCCGCGACGCCCGGTCGCGGCGAACCTGCTCCTGCCCTTCATCCGGCGGGCGCACGTGAGCGCCTGCGTCGAGGGCAACGCCGAACTGGTCGTGATCCACGGGGGCGACTCCCCGCGCTGGGTCGAGCGGCTGCGCAAGCGAGATCTGACGGTGTTCGTCACCGTCGGCAGCGCTCCGCAAGCGATACGGGCGCTCGCCGCAGGAGCGCATGGCTTGGTGGTCCAGGGGTCTGAGGCCGGGGGTCACCTGCTCGGCATCGAGCCGATCGAGCAGGCGCTGGCGAAGGTGCTCGAGGTCGCCGGCGTCGCCCCGGTCCTCGCGGCTGGCGGCGTCGCCGAGGCACAGGATGTGCGCCGCCTGCTTGACATCGGCGCTGCGGCGGCGATTGCAGGCACCCGTTTTCTGCTGACCGAGGAGTCGGGTGCTCACGCCGCGTACAAGCGCCGTGTGCTCGGCGCCGAGCGAACGCTTGTGACGCTGCTGTTCGGCATCGGCTGGCCGATGCGCCATCGCGTGATCGCAAACGTCGCCACCGAACGCTGGTGTCAGGCCAGCGATCTCGGCCCCCGCACCGCACGGCTGGCCGGTCGGCTCAGTGCGCCGCTCGGGCGAGCCCTGCCGCTCGGCCTGCTTGGCAGGATGATCACGCTGCAGCGGGCTGGGCTCCCGCTGTTCACGCCCGCGCTGCCGTTGGTCGGGATGCCTGACGACAGCGTAGAGCGTTCCGCGCTCTACGCTGGGGAGAGCGCCAGCCGACTACACGAGGTCATCCCCGCGGCGCAAGCGCTCGCCGCCCTCGTACCCACATAGCCCGGCGGGCCGGATCTGTTGCATCGCGATCGTCCCCGTTGATGGCTCACCGGATCGCGGTGAGGCGCTCCCGAGGCTCGGGATCAGCGGGCGCGGCGGCGAAGGCCCGCTCGCGCGCGGCGCTGTGGTCGTGGTGTGTCTGCACGTCTGGGCGCTTGGACTGGAGGTCGGCGAGGTTCACCGGGTTTGACCAGGGCGCGCGTCGCGCAAGATAGGGCCCGAGGTGCTCTCCGGCGATCTTCGCCGGCGGCCACCACAGTGGTTTGGTGTCGAACTCGAAGCTGTCGCCGGCGGCGCCGCTGATGTCCGCCCGTAGGTAGGTGGGCCCGAGCCCGGTGAGGAGCATACCTCGCAGGACCGGCTTGAACGGCTGGGGTTCGATCGGGGCGCCGAGCGTGGCGGCGACCGCTTCAGCAGCCGCGTCCGCCTGCTGGGCGGCGATTCCGCCTTGCTTGATCGGGAACGTCGTGCCGTCGCCTGCGGCGTAGACGTGATCGACGCCATCTACACGGGCATGCCGGTCGGTCGGGATGAACCCGTGCGCGTCGTGGGGCAGGCCGGCGATACCCAGGCCCTCACAGTGCGCGAGCGTGATCACCCGATCGGCGGGAACGCTGGCGGCTGGCCGCAGCGCCAGCGCATTGCCGGCGAGCTCGACCGGGTAGCTGGCGCTGAGGAGGCGAATCCCACGGTCGCCCAGAAGCTGACGGACGGCGGCACCGGCACGCGGGCCGAACAGCGCCAGTGGGAACGGCTCGGGCGTTACGATCGTCAACCGTACCCCGGCCAGACCTCGCTCGGCCACCGATCCCGCGGTCAGCAGGGCCAGCTCATACCTGGGGAGCGTCCAGCTCTCCGCCGGCGGCGCCGCAAAGACGAGCCTGTCGATTCCGCTCGCCTCCAGATCCGCCAGCAACGCGCGGATCGCCTCCACGTCCGGGGCGCCCCGGAACGTGATGGCGCCGTCAAGCCACGGGTGCCGGCGAGCGCCTGTGGCGAGGATCAGCGCGTCGTAGCCGAGTCTCAGGCCGGAGGTGGTG
>JBOGXX010000363.1:0-4618 GCA_050696475.1 Solirubrobacteraceae bacterium
CCTCCAGGTCGGGCCAGCGCCTGCGGAGCTTTCCCACCTCGCTGACATGGTCGAAGTGGTGGTGGGTGAGCAGCGCGTGCGTGGGCGTCAGCGCGAGCCGAGCGGCGGCGTCGATCAGCGGCTCGACGGGACCGCCGGCGTCGATGAAGAACGCGGGGCCGCCGGCGCCGTCGGCGACCAGGTAGGTGTTGGAGAGGAACTGCGGATGAATGGCGCGCTCGACGAGCATCGCGCCATCCTTGCACGAATGCCTCAGCCCACGTTTGGCAGCAGCGGCGCCTCAGCGGGCGCTGCGCCTGCGTCTGCGTCGGCCCCGCTCTCGAGGAACCGGCGCAGGCCGTTCAGGTAGCGCTCGTCGCCGACGTCCGTGCGCCACTCGAGCACCGGCACCGAGGCGGCGGCCGCGCTCACCCGCGCACGCGCCTGCTCGAGCGTGGGCGCGGTGCCGGCGAGCGCCACCGCCCGCGAGGTTCCGACGGTGCGGTAGAGATCGGGGCCGGCTTGCACGGCTGATGAGAAGAACACGCGACAGCCGTCGGCTTCGATCCGCTCGCGCTCGAGCGTGAACTCGTACGCAGGGCCGGGTTTGAGCGCGTAGTCGGGCGAGACCAGGTACACGACGACCGAGGCCTGCGCGCGCAGCGGCACATCCGCGCGCGTCAGCGAGCCGGCGGCGATGCGCTCCATCGTCTCCGTCCAGCTGCCGTCGAACAGGCTCATGATGTTCATGCACTCGGGATCCCCGAAGCGGGCGTTGAACTCGATCACCTTGACGCCGTCGGCGGTGGCGAAGAAGCCGCTGTTCATGACGCCGCTGAAGTGGCGGCCCTGTTCCCCCAGACGGGCGATTACGCGCTCGATGATCGCGCAGGCTTCCTCGTAGTGGCTCCTGGTCATGAACGGCAGCGTCGCGGCGGGCATCGACAGCGAGCCCATCCCACCGGTCCCCGGCCCCCGGTCGCCGTCGTAGCGATAGGGATAGTCGTAGGTTGAGTGCGGGAAGACGACCGTCGTGCCGTCGCTGATCGCCTGGATGGTGAACTCGGCACCGATCACCTTCTCCTCGATCAGCACCGACTCTCCGGGGCTGCAGCGCTCGAGCAGGGCGAGCGCGTACTCGCGCGCGGCCCGGTGGTCGGCGAGATGCGGACCCATCACCTTGACGCCCTTGCCGCCGGTGAGACCGGAGGGCTTGACGGCGACGGGCGTGGAGCCGAAGGAGGCGAACGCCTGCTCGAGCTCACGCGCGCTGTGCACGACCTCCAGTCGCGACCCCGCCTCGGGTGCGACCTCCTCCAGGACCGAGCGCGCGTAGGCCTTGTTCCACTCGATCTCGGCGCCAGCCGCGGTCGGCCCGACGGCACGCGTGCCCTGAGCGAGCAGCGCATCGACGACCTCGGCGGCGAGCGGTTGATCGGCGCTCACCATCGCTATGTCGACGTCCTGAGCCCTGGCGAAGGCGGCGACGGCGACCGGGTCGCAGACGTCGCCCAGGAGGTGTCCGCCGCCGGACTCCGCGGCGTGGCCGACGATCGTGGGGTTCTCGTGCCCGAGGAACGCGAACAGCCTGCTGTGCTCTGCCATGGCAGCGGCGAGCGCGCTCTCGCGCCCGCCATGGCCGACGATCAGGGTTCGCACGCCGCCAGTGTAGAGGGGCGCGACAGCGCACCTGCCTACTAGGCTCTGCGGCGATGCCCCCGCAGAATCCGCTCACACGCATTGAGCAGGGGCGCTCGGAGGCCGGCGGCGCGCTCGCCTAGACTGACGGCACGCGATGGCCCTGATCCACACCTGCTACCGCATCACCGACATCGACCGCTCGGTGGCCTTCTACGAGGCGCTGGGCTTTCAGGAGGTCGGCCGCCTGCCGATCGCAGACGGGGCGGTCAACGTCTTCATGAACCAGCCCGGGGACGGCGACATGCCGCGTCTGGAGCTGACCTACAACGACGGCGTGGACGCGTATGAGATCGGCACCGGCTACGGCCACATCGCGATCACGGCGGCCGACCTCGACGGCACGCTGGAGCGTCTGGCCGAGCAGGAGATCCACCCGGAGAAGCCGCCGTACTCGGTTCGCGAGGGCGGCTCGCGGTTGTGCTTCGTCAGGGACCCCGACGGCTATCGCGTAGAGATACTGGAGATGCCCAACGGCTGACGGAGAGTCGGCCGTATCGCCGTCTGTGGAGCGACCAGGGTCGGCGAGCGCGCGATCGCCGTCGAGGTCATTGGGGGGTGCGCGATACTCCTGCGTGCATGCCCCAAGACGAACTGGAGGTTGCCAGGCGAGCGGTTGATGCCTACAACCGCCCTGAAGTGGAAGGCTTTTTCGCCGAGCTCGCGACCACCGACTTCGAGTGGTACCCGGCACTCGCGAGGGCCCGGATGGACAAGGCTCGGGTTTTTCGGCCATGAGCCCAGATACAGCCTCCGCGGGAGGGGTCCACGGCGAGCACCGCTGGGATTTCGTGTTCGCGGCGCTGTATGACCGCATGATGCGCCGCGGCGAGGAACGGAGCATGGGTGAACGCCGCCGCGAGCTCGTCGCGAACGTGCACGGCCGCACGCTCGAGATCGGTGCGGGCACTGGCGCCAACCTCCCCCACTACCCGGACGTCATACAGGAGTTGATCCTCGCTGAGCCGTTCGAGCCGATGCGCCGCCGGCTGGAGCGCAAGCTCGGCGAAAGCGGGAAAGCGGCAAGAACGCTGGACGCATCCGCCGAAGCGATCCCGCTGGAGAATGAGTCGGTCGACACGGTCGTCTCGACGCTGGTGCTGTGCACCGTCGCCTTCCCCGACGTCGCGCTGGCCGAGGTCGGGCGCGTTCTGCGCCCGGGCGGGCAGCTCCTGTTCGTCGAGCACGTCCGCTCGCACTCGCCGCGCGTGGCCCGATGGCAGGATCGCCTGGAGACCCCATGGCGACACTTCGGCGCAGGCTGTCGCTGCAATCGCGACACGATCGCCTCGATCGCAGCCGCGGGGTTCTCAACCCAGCATGAGGACGTGCATTGGAGGGGCGTGCCGCCGATCGTCGCGTCACTCGTCATCGGGCGCGCGGTCAAGGCACCAGCCACATGATCGAGTGGGCCATGCCGGCGCATTCGCGATGAGCGCGTTCGTGCGCTCCCGCCCACCGGCGCGATGAGGTGCGCCTCAGGAGAGCACGCGCCCGCGGAACTTGCGCAGGCCGAAGGTGAGGAAGGTCGCGCAGAAGCCCAGAAGCACCGGGTAGACGATGTATAGGTGCATGTGCGAGGCGTGGGTCAGCCCGGCGCGCATGCCCTCGTTGACATAGATCAGGGGGTTGATCAGGACGATGATCTGCAGCCAGTGGACGCCGCCGACCTGGACTGGCGCCAGGCGCGTCCACTGGTAGTAGGTGCCGCCGAGGAACGTGATCGGCAGGACGACGAAGCCGAACATCAGCCCGATGTTGCGCGGCTCGAACGCCGTCCCCAGCAGCAGCCCGAGCGAGGTCATCGTCACGCAGGCGAGCGGGATCAGCGTCAGCACCACCCACCAGTGCACCGACAGGTGCGCGTGCACGCCGGAGGCATGCACGACGGCAGCTATCGGGAACACGATCACGGCGGCGATCAGGCCCTGGGCGGCGCCCGAGAGCACCTTCGCGGCGGCGACCAGCCAGATCGGGCAGGGCGCCTGCACGCGGTCCTCGATCTCGCGCGTGTAGCCGAACTCGGTCGAAAGCTGCAGGGCGACGGCCTGGATGCCCTGGAACATGATCGTGATCCCGACCACGCCCGGCACGAGCACCGTGGCGAACGCCGACTCCGCCGCCTTGCCGCCACCGCCGCCGATCCCCTGGCCGATCGAAGGGAATACGTAGAGGAACACGAACACGAGCAGGAACGGCTGGATCAGCGTACGGATCACGAACTCCCACTTGCTCTTCCACAGCACCACGAGATCGCGCAGGATCAAAGCCCGCAGCGCGATCCGGCTCGCGGCCATCACCGAGCGCGTCGGCGCGAGCGATATCGAAGTATCTCGTCCACCCGTATCCCGCCCACCTCGCGGAGCGTCGGGTGCGATGGCCGCGGTGCTCACTCGCGCAGCTCCTTGCCGGTGAGGTTGATGAACACCGTCTCCAGGCTCGGCTCCGACACGGACAGGTCGACGACGTCGAACCCGCCCCGCTCGGCCGCGTTCACCACGCGCGGAACCAGCCGCTCGGCGCCCTGGACGTGAAGCTCCACGCCGCCATGCTCGGCGCCGCCGTCCTCACCGCCCCCGTCGAGCACCCGTGTGCGCGTGACCTGCTCGATCTCGCTGTCCAGATACCGGGCAAGCGCCTCCGAATCACCGCCGGCCTTGACGGTCACGATCGTGTCGGCCCCCACCGACTGCTTCAGCGCCGCGGGCGTGTCGAGCGCGAGGATCTTGCCGTGATCCATGATCGCCACACGGTCGCACAGCTCGTCGGCCTCCTCCATGTAGTGGGTCGTGAGCAGGACCGTCTGGCCCTCGCGGTTGAGCTCGCCGAGGATCTCCCACAGCGCCAGACGACTCTGCGGATCGAGGCCCGCGGTCGGCTCGTCGAGGAACAGCACGGCCGGGCGGTGAAAGATCGAGCGCGCCATCATCAACCGCTGCGC
>JBOGXX010000364.1:0-7842 GCA_050696475.1 Solirubrobacteraceae bacterium
CTGCGGAGCTGATGGCGGCGGAGGAAGCCGCTGCCGAGGAGAGCGAAGCGGAAGCACTCACAGCGGTGCTGGCGGCGGTGCTCGACCGTCTGGGAGCCGCGCACCACCGCCCGTTCTCGCGCTCCTAGCAGGCCTGTTCTCGCGCTCCCAGCAGGACCGTTCTGACGCTCCCAGCAGGACCGTTCTGACGCTCCCAGCAGGCCTGTCCGCAGCCTCGAGCGTCCGTGCGCGGATAACATCCGCGCCGAATGGCGAGCACGCCCCACAACCGACAGACGGATGCTGCGCTGCTGGCGAGCTCGCGCAGCGGGCACCGCAAAGCGCCGCGCCAGAAGGCGCCGGAGACCTACGAGGAGAAGCTGGATCAGCTGCAGGAGCTGCGCGAGGCGGCGATCCACTCCTCGCCGCAGGCCGAGGAGAAGCAGCACGCGCGCGGCAAGTACACGGCGCGCGAGCGCGTGGAAAAGCTGCTCGACCCCGGCTCCTTCCAGGAGCTGGACACCTTTGTGCGCCACCGCACATACGACTTCGACATGCAGAAGAACCGCCCCTGGGGAGACGCGGTGGTGACCGGCCACGGCACGATCGACGGGCGCACCGTTTGCGTGTTCAGCCAGGACTTCACCGTTTTCGGGGGCTCACTGGGCGAGGTGATGGGCGAGAAGATGTGCAAGATCATGGATCTGGCCGCCAAGATCGGCTGCCCGGTGATCGGCATCAACGACTCCGGCGGCGCGCGCATTCAGGAGGGCGTCGTCTCGCTGGGCTCCTACGGCGACGTGTTCCTGCGCAACGTGCGCTGCTCCGGCGTGATCCCACAGATCAGCCTGGTGATGGGTCCATGCGCGGGCGGGGCGGTGTACTCGCCGGCGATCACGGACTTCATCTTCATGGTCAAGGAGACCTCGCACATGTTCATCACCGGCCCCGACGTGATCAAGACGGTCACCGGCGAGGAGGTGGGCTTCGAGGATCTCGGCGGGGCGATGTCGCACAACTCCAAGTCCGGCGTGGCGCATTTCGCCTCCGAGGAGGAGGACGCGTGCCTGGAGGACTGCCGCTACCTGCTGAGCTTCCTACCGTCGAACAACCTGCAGAGCACGCCGCGGGTGCAGCCGACCGACGACCCTGAGCGGATGGACGCGGAGCTCGACCACGTCGTGCCGGAGCACCCCAACAAGCCCTACGACATGCGCGAGGTGGTCAAGCGGATCGTCGACGACGAGGAGTTCTTCGAGGTCCACGAGCACTACGCGAAGAACATCATCTGCGGCTTCTCGCGCCTGGACGGCTACACCGTGGGGATCGTCGGCAACCAGCCGGCGCAGCTCGCCGGCGTGCTGGACATCGCGGCCTCGGAGAAGGCGGCGCGCTTCGTGCGCACGTGCGACGCCTTCAACATCCCGCTGCTGACGTTCTGCGACGTGCCCGGCTTCCTGCCGGGAACCGCGCAGGAGTGGGGCGGCATCATCCGCCACGGCGCCAAGCTTCTGTATGCGTTCGCCGAGGCGACCGTGCCGAAGGTCACGATCATCACGCGCAAGGCGTACGGCGGCGCCTACGACGTGATGTCCTCCAAGCACCTGGGCGCGGACTTCAACTTCGCCTGGCCGACCTCGGAGGTCGCCGTGATGGGCCCGGAGGGCGCGGTGAACATCATCTACCGCCGTGACATCGCCGGCAGCCCCACTCCCCAGGAGCGGCGCACGAAGCTGATGGAGGACTACAAGGCGCGCTTCGCCAACCCCTACACGGCAGCCGAGCGCGGCTACATCGACGACGTGCTCGTGCCGCACGAGACGCGCCCGAGGCTGATCACGGCGCTGCGCACGCTGCAGAGCAAGCGCGAGCCCGGGCCGAAACGCAAGCACGGCAACATCCCGCTGTAGAAGGCGCCTCAGCGCACGAGCGAGGTGTGCGGCGTGGTGCTCGATCACCTACGATTGCACGGCTGCGGGAAGAACTACAGAGGAGGACAGGACGATGCGCTCGAAGACCGCACAGCTCGTCGCAACGCTTGCCCTGGCTGGTATCGCCGGGCTCTCCGCGCCCGCCGCCCTGGCGTCGCTGCCGGATTCCGGGGGCGCCTACCGGGGCAGCGGCCGGGACTACATGAACAACGCTCCCAGCTGGACCCGCGAGGCCACCGCCAAGGTCTCCTTCAGGACCTCCGTGAATCGCCGTCGGATCCTCGACTTCAGGGGCTCCTACTCCTTCTACTGCGGCGCGGGCACCTCCGACATCACCGCCCGCTGGATCGCCGTCAGCAGATCCGGGCACTTCAGATACGACTTCAAAACGCCCAATCGCCTCTCCAACGGTGCGATCGAAGGCGCCGACTACGTGGCGATCGAAGGCGCGTTCGCCGACGGTGGCCGGAGCGCGACGGTTTCCTACCTGTTCAACTACGAGGATACGGCGCCGACCAGCGGGAGCCCCTACTCGACAGCCAACCCCCATGCTCTCGGCTGCGCATCCTGGGTACGCGCCACCGTGCACAGCCACTGATGTCCGCCGCTTCGCCCGAGGAGGCGGCCGCGATCGTTTCGGCGATCGAGCGCTTCATGAGGGCCACCGCCGCCCCGCCGTCGACCGCGTCGGCGCCCCCCGCGGACGGCTGGCGCGCGGCGGCGTTGCTGGATGGCGTGTCCGGCGACCCGTGGGCCACAACAGCCGCCGGCGAGGGGTGGCTCGGCGCCACCCCTGGATAAACACCTAAAAGCCGCTAGGCTTTAGCCCAATAGCTGTCCACCGTCCCCCGCGCAGTCGAACGCAAATCCGACGAGGCGCGTGCGGACCAGGAGGTTTTCGCACCCATGGAGCCAGGTTCCATCTCCGCCCAACGCGGCACGCTGGAGGACCCCGAGGTCCTGCAGAACGTGCCCGGGCACGTGATCCCGATCCTCGAGCAGGAGTTCGACGACTTCAAGACAGAGGCCGGCAGGTTTCTGGCAGGCGACACGCCGGAAGACGAGTTCATCAAGTTCCGCCTGAAACAGGGCGTCTACGGCCAGCGCCAGCCGGACGTGCAGATGGTCCGCGTGAAGCTCCCCTTCGGCGGGATCACACCGGAGCAGATGGAGGCGTTCGCGGAGGGGATCGAGAAGTACGTGCCGCTGAACAAGGGCCACATCACCACCCGCCAGAACATCCAGATGCACCACGTGCCGCTGGCGGACGCCGAGAAGCTGATCCGCGAGCTCGGCGAGTCCGGGCTGTCCAGCCGCGAGGGCTGCGGCAACACGATGCGAAACGTCACCGGCGACCCCTGGGCGGGTGTGGCCAAGGACGAGCTGTTCGACCTGACCCCCTATGCGGGGGCGTACGTGCGCTACTTCGTGCGCCACCCCACGACACAGACGATGCCGCGAAAGGTCAAGACCTCGTTCGACGCCAGCCCGCGCGACCGCGCGATCAGCGGCATCCACGACGTCGCCTTCCGGGCGCGGTTGCGTGAGAGCACAGATCCCGCCCGCCCCGGCGAGGTACGCGGCGTGCAGATGCTCGTCGGTGGCGGCACCTCGATCATGGCACGCGTTGCGCTGGAGCTCTACGAGTTCCTGGAGCTCGACAACGGGGAGTACCTCAAGGTCACCGAGGCGCTCATGCGCATCTTCGACCGCCAGGAGTGGCTGCGCGCGAACCGCGCCCGCGCACGAATCAAGGTGTTCGTCGACAAGTACGGAATCGACGAGCTGCGCAGACAGGTCGAGGAGGAGCTGGAGGGCGACTGGGTCGCCGAACGCGATTTCTCGATCGAGCACCGCCTGTTCGCAGACGACGAGCGCGAGTCCGCACCGGCCCCTCCGCAGAGCTTTGGCTCGCCCAACGGCGACCTCAGCGAGTTCGACCGCTTCCGCGCCGCGAACGTCGCGGAGCAGAAGCAGCAGGGCTACGTGACCGTCGAGGCGAAGGTCACCCGCGGCGATCTCACGCCCGAGCAGTTCCGCGGCGTGGCGCAGATCATGCGCACATACGCCGGCGGCTACGCACGCACCACGGTGCAGCAGAACTTCGTGCTGCGGTGGGTGCGGGAGGAGAGCGTGTACGACGTGTGGCGCGCGTTGTCGCAACTGGGACTCAGCGACGCCGGGTCGCGCGAGATCAACGACGTCGTGTCGTGCCCCGGCACAGACTCGTGCAAGCTCGGGATCACCAGCTCGATGGGCGTCAACCGGGCCGTGCAGGAGCGCATCGAGGCGATGGAGATCACCGATGCGCTCACGCGCAGGCTCAACATCAAGATCAGCGGCTGCCCCAACGGCTGCGGCCAGCACCACGTCGGCGCCATCGGTTTCACCGGAGCGTCGATCAAAGTCGGCGAGCACACGATTCCCGCCTACATCCCCTACGTCGGCGGGGTCTCTGAAGGCGGTGAGGTGAAGTTCGGCACGCGTTTGAAGCTGCGTCTGCCCTCCAAGCGGGTGCCCGAGGCGGTCGATCGCTGGGTCCGCCACTACGAGGCCAACCGCAACGACGGTGAGGAGTGGACGGACTTCGTCGAGCGCACCGAGACCAGCGAGCTGGAGGCGCTCGTCAAGGACCTGTCGATGCCCGTGGACTTCGGGTTGGAGACGATGAACGAATTCATCGACTGGAACCGCAGCGTCCCGTTCGAAGTGATCAGGGGTGAGGGCGAGTGCGCGGTGTAGGGCAAGGACGCGTCACAGACTTCAAGTACGCCATGAAACGAGACGACCAGATCAGATGCCCCAACTAGAGACCCATATCGAGCCGGTGACTTCCAAGATCGACCCCGCATTCAGCCTCACGCACACGCTGCGCGAGGCAGCTCGCCACGGCGAGCGCGCCGTGCTGCTGTGCTCCTTCCAGAAGGAGGAGTCGGTGCTGATCGACGAGCTGATGCGCCTGAACGAAGAGATGAACCCCACTGCCCCCGGAGAGGCGGTGCGCATCGTGACGATCGACACCGGCGTGCTGTTTCCCGAGACGCTGCAGACCTGGCGCGCGTTCGAGCAGCGCTTCCGCGTCAAGATCGAGCTGCAGGACGCGAGCAACCGGGAGAGCCCCTGGAGCGGACCGCAGCATTGCTGCTCGGTGGCGAAGGTCGCCGCGCTCGAGAGCTCGCTGGCAGGCGCCGAGGCCTGGATCACGGGCATCCGCCGCGAGCAGGGCCCGACCCGGGCGAGCACCGAGCTGATCGAACGCGACGCCAAGCGCAACCTGTGGAAGTACAACCCCCTGGCGCACTGGACGGACAAGGACCTGTGGCGACGCATCCACGAGCGCGACCTGCCGTACAACCCGCTGCACGACCAGGGCTACGAGTCGATCGGCTGCGCGCCATGCACGCAGCCGGGCTCCGGTCGCGAGGGCCGCTGGGCAGGGACTGAGAAGGAAGAGTGCGGCCTGCACGTGGAGGTAGTCGAGCCGTGAGCGCTGCGGCTCGCCCGCAGCTGAGCCACCTGCGCGCGCTGGAGTCCGAGGCGATCCACGTGATGCGCGAGGTGGCTGCTGGATTCGAGAAACCGGTGCTGCTGTTCAGCGGTGGCAAGGACTCGATCGTGCTGCTGCGCCTGGCCGAGAAGGCCTTTCGTCCGGGGCCGTTCCCGTTCCCGCTGATGCACGTCGACACGGAGCACAACTTCCCGGAGGTGATCGAGTACCGCGACCGCCGCGTTGCCGAGCTCGGCGAGCGCCTGATCGTGGCGAGCGTCCAGGACTCGATCGACGGGGGGCGCGTCGTCGAGGAGACCGGGCCACGGGCCTCTCGCAACAAGCTGCAGACGGTGACGCTGCTCGACGCGATCGCCGAGCACGGCTTCGACGCGGCGTTCGGCGGCGCGCGCCGCGACGAGGAGCGCGCGCGGGCGAAGGAGCGGATGTTCTCCTTCCGCGACGGCTTCGGTCAGTGGGACCCCAAGAACCAGCGACCCGAGCTTTGGAACCTCTACAACGGGCGCATCAAAAAGGGCGAGAACGTGCGCGTGTTCCCGCTCTCGAACTGGACCGAGCTGGACGTGTGGGAGTACATCGACCAGGAGCAGCTCGAGGTCCCCGCGATCTACTTCGCGCACGAGCGCAAGGTCTTCGAGCGCGACGAGATGCTCTACGCCTGGCGCGAAGGGACGGAGCTGATCGAGGGAGAGACCGTCTTCCAGGAGACGGTGCGCTACCGCACGGTGGGCGACATGAGCTGCACCGGCGGCGTGCGCTCGCAGGCAGCCACGCTCGAGGAGGTGGTCCTGGAGATCGCAGCCACGCGCATCACCGAGCGCGGTGAGACGCGCGCGGACGACCGCGTCTCCGAGGCAGCGATGGAGGACCGCAAGAAGGCCGGGTATTTCTAGGATGCCTGCGCCGGCCGGCGTTTGCGCCAAGCGCCTGCCCCTCATGCGGCCCTCCGGGCCGCCTCTTAAATAAGCTGTCAGGCCAGATGTTCTCCAAGGTCCTGGTGGCAAACCGCGGCGAGATCGCCGTACGCATCATCCGCGCGCTCGATGAGCTCGGCGTCGCCAGTGTCGCCGTGTATTCCGAGATCGACCGCGCCGCGCCCCACGTCAAGCGCGCCACCGAGGCATACAACCTCGGCGATGGTCCCGCCTCCGAGAACTACCTCAGCGTCGAGAAGATCGTCGACGCCGCCAAGCGCGCGGGCGCCGAGGCGGTCCACCCGGGCTACGGATTCCTCGCCGAGAACGCCCCCTTCGCGCAGGCCTGCGAGGACGCCGGCGTCGTGTTCATCGGCCCGCCCGCCAGCGCCATCGAGGCGATGGGCTCCAAGACGCGCGCGCGCGAGCTGATGCAGGCAGCCGGCGTGCCGATCGTGCCCGGCACCACGGAGCCGGTCGCCACCGTCGCCGATGCGCTGCGCATCGCCAACGAGCAGATCGGGTTCCCGGTCGCCGTCAAGGCCGCCGGTGGCGGCGGCGGCAAGGGCTTCCGCGTCGCGCTCTCCGAGGACGAGCTCCAGGGAGCCTTCGAGGGATCCAGCCGCGAAGGCGAGAAATTCTTCTCCGACCCCACCGTCTACCTCGAGCGCTACCTGCACGACCCGCGCCACGTCGAGGTCCAGGTGCTCGCCGACCGCCACGGCAACGTCATCCACCTCGGTGAGCGCGACTGCTCCATCCAGCGCCGCCACCAGAAGGTGATCGAGGAGTCCCCCGCGCCCGAATGGGTCGTCGACCCGCAGATGCGCGAGCGCATCGGCAAGATCGGCGTCGAGGCCGCCAAGGCCGTCGACTATGTCGGCGCGGGCACCATCGAGGGCCTCTTCTCCGTCGGCGAGGGCGCACCCGAGCCGGAGTACTTCTTCCTCGAGATGAACACCCGCGTGCAGGTCGAGCATTGCGTGACCGAGATGACCACCGGTGTGGACATCGTCAAGGAGGGCATCAAAGCCGCAGCCGGCGAGCAGCTCTCCTACGCGCAGGCAGACATCGAGCTGCGTGGACACGCGATCGAGTGCCGCATCAACGCCGAGGACGCATCCAAGAACTTCGCCCCCGCCCCCGGCCGAATCGGCGTCTACCGCGAGCCGCGCGGCCCCGGCGTACGCGTCGACTCCGGCGTCGAGGAAGGCGGCGAGGTCTCGCCCATGTACGACCCCATGGTCGCCAAGCTGATCGTCTGGGACGCCGACCGACAGCAGGCGACCGCGCGCATGCTGCGCGCTCTCGGGGAGTACGAGATCACCCAGCTGAAGACGCTGATTCCATTCCATCGCGCGATTCTCGCCACCGAGCAGTGGGCCAACGCCGAGACCTGCCGGGACCTGATCGAGGATCGAGCGTGGCTGAAGGCGCTGGCCCCTGAGCCGGCGACGACGACGGCCGAGGCCGACTCGACCGAGGCCGACAAGGTGGCACGCAGCTACAC
>JBOGXX010000365.1:0-4199 GCA_050696475.1 Solirubrobacteraceae bacterium
GCCTACCAGGTGGTCCCCTCTCAGCGCTGGTCGGCGCCGGTCGCGGTCGATGCGTTCTCCATCTACCGCGGGCTCCGCGCAGTCAACCCCAGCCCCTACATGTACTTCCTCGACTTCGGCGACTTCCAGGTCGCCGGGGCCAGCCCCGAGCCGCTGCTTACCGTCAGCGCCCGGCACGTCAGCACCAAGCCGATCGCCGGCACGCGCCCGCGTGGAGCCAATCCGGAGGAGGACCGCCGGATCGCAGGCGAGCTGCTGGCCGACGAGAAGGAGCGGGCCGAGCACGTGATGCTCGTCGACCTCGGCCGCAACGACCTGGGCCGCGTGTGCGAGTACGGCACCGTGAAGGTCGACGAGCTGATGGAGGTCGAGATCTACAGCCACGTGATGCACATCGTGTCGTCGGTGTCCGGAACGCTGCGAGCCGGCGTCGGACCGATGGACGCGCTGCGCTCCGTGCTGCCGGCCGGCACGCTGTCCGGTGCGCCGAAGGTCCGTGCGATGCAGATCATCGACGAGCTCGAGCCGGTCAAGCGCGGCGGCTACGGCGGCGCGATCGGCTACCTGAGCTACGCGGGTGACCTCGATACGGCGATCCACATCCGCACGGTCGTGGTCAAGGACGGCGTCGCGCACGTGCAGGCCGGCGGTGGCACCGTCGCTGACGCCAAGCCCGAGTACGAGTACGAGGAGTCGCTCGCCAAGGCGCGCGCCGTGATGCGCGCCGTGGAGCTGGCGTGTGAACAGGCGGACTGGCGGTGAGGGTCCTCGTCGTCGACAACTACGACTCCTTCACCTACAACCTCGTCCAGTACCTGGGCGAGCTCGGCGCGGATATCGACACGGTCCGCAACGACCGCGCCACGGTGGACGAGCTGATCGCAGGCGCCTACGACCGCTGTGTCGTCTCGCCGGGTCCGTGCACGCCCGATCAGGCCGGGATCACGCTGGAGGTGGTACGGCGCATGCCGGAGGCCGGGGTGCCCACGCTCGGCGTCTGCCTCGGCCACCAGGCGCTCGCGCAGGCATTCGGCGGGCGCTGGCGGCTGCACGCGCCCGTCCACGGCAAGGCGAGCATAATCGAACACGACGGGCGCGCGATCTTCAAGGGGCTCTCCTCGCCGTTGAAGGTGGGGCGCTACCACTCACTGGTCGTCGACGCCGACCTCCCCGACTGCCTGGAGCAGACCGCCCGCGGCGATGGCGTGGTGATGGGTCTGCGCCATCGCGAACTGCCCGCCGAGGGCGTGCAGTTCCATCCGGAGTCGGTGCTCACCGAGCAGGGTCGCGAGCTGCTGTCCAACTTCCTCGGCGGCTGATGCCCAACCCGACCCTGACACGCGCGATCGACGCGCTTGCCTCGAGGCGGGATCTGAGCGAGGAGGATGCCGCGGAGGTGCTCGCCGAGATCATGCACGGCGACGTGTCCGAGACCCAGATCGCGGCATTCCTGATCGCGCTGCGCACGAAGGGTGAGACCGTCGAAGAGCTCGCGGGCCTTGCGCGCACGATGCGCGCACTCTCCGCGCACGTGCTCAGCGATCGCGAGGACCTGCTCGACACCGCGGGCACCGGCGGCGGGCGCAGCACGTTCAACGTGTCCACCACGGCGGCGCTGATCGCGGCGGGCGCCGGATGCGCCCTCGCCAAGCACGGCAACCGCTCGGCCACGAGCAGGTCGGGCTCGGCGGACCTGCTGGAGGCGCTGGGCGCACGGATCGACCTCGACCCGCAGGCGGTGGCTGCGTGCATCGAGCAGGCCGGATTCGGCTTCATGTTCGCGCCGGCACATCACCAGGCGACGCGCTTCGTCGTCCCGGTCCGTCACGAGCTCGCCGTCAGGACCGTGTTCAACCTGCTCGGGCCGCTGACCAACCCGGCGGGTGCTCCCCGCCAGCTGATCGGGGTCTCCGACGCGAGCTTCTTGGAGCGGATCGCGGGGGCGCTGGCGACGCTGGGTGTCGCACGTGCTCTGGTGGTCGCCGGCGAGGATGGTCTGGACGAGGTCTCAGCGAGCGCCACCACGAAAGTCGTCGAGGTCGACGGCGAGCAGCTCAGGCGCTACGAGATCGACCCTCAGGAGCTCGGCATCGACGTCGTTCTCGCGCGGGCGCATCGTGTCGAAGGAGGCACGCCGCAGGAGAACGCGACAGTCACGCGCGGGATTCTCGAAGGTCCGGGTGGGGGGGGTGGCGCTCCTGCGGGCACGGAGCTCGCCGTGGTCAACGCCGGGGCCGCCATCTACGTGGCAGGCGGGGCGCAGACGATTTTCGACGGTGTGCGCGCGGCGCGTGACGCGATTGCCGGCGGAAGCGCGGCGGCTGCGCTCGAGCGTTACGTTGCGGCGAGTCAGAAGCTCGCCACGGCGCGGGCCTGACGCCAACTTGCTCCCAGCTCCGTCTAGCGCGATGGCGAGCAAAGCCATTATGCTTGCTGCGTGAGCCGCGATGGTCGTCCAATCAGAGCTTGCCCTCCGCTGCGCTCGGGCAAGCGCTCCGAGCGCAGCGGCATGCATACCGATCTGCGGGTAGGGGTTGACCAAGGATGAGCTTCCTCCAAGAAGTCCTAGAGCGCACGCAGGAGGTGGTCGCCGAGCGTCAGGCGAGGCGCTCGTTGCAGGAGCTGAGAGCTGGCGTTCGGCCACGGCCCGACGGTCGGCCATTCCTGCGGGCCGTGCAGGCTCCCGGTATTTCGCTGATCGCCGAGTTCAAGCGCAGCTCGCCGTCTCACCCGAGACTGGCGCCCCGGGCGAGCGTTGCGAGACACGTCAAGGAATATGAGCGCGGGCATGCCAGCGCCGTGTCGATACTGACCGAGGAAAGCTACTTCTCCGGCTCGCTGGAGGACCTCCGGATGGCTCGCGCAGGGACCCGGCTGCCGTTGCTCCGCAAGGACTTCGTGGTAGATGAGTATCAGCTCTATGAGGCCGCAGAGGTCGGTGCGGATGCGGTGCTGCTGATCGCAGCAGTGCTGCGCGATCCCGGAAGGCTGAGGAACCTCTACGAGCTTGCCCGGACGTTGAATCTCGATGTGCTGCTCGAGATTCGTGACGAGCCCGAGCTTGCCCGAGCGATCTCGTTGAACGCTGACCTCATCGGGGTCAACAACCGCGAACTCGAAACGCCGGCGAGTGCACCGCGCTCCTTCGAAGTGGATGTCGGACGTACGGCGAGGCTCTATGGCGCCATACCCCAGGGGGTTTCGGTCGTCGCGGAGTCTGGGCTGAAAGCTCGGGCAGAGCTCGAGGAGCTGGCGGCGCTTGGTGTGCAGGCTGCACTGGTCGGGAGCGCGCTGATGCAAGCGAGCGATCCGGAAGCCAAGTGTCGCGAGCTGGCAGGTCCTGTCCGAGCCCCCTCGCCTGCGCATCCCGCTTTCGCATAGCGAGCACGTGCGAAGAATATTTAGGAAACGCGCCACAGCGCTTTAGATGGCGTTGATCGCCGCCGATCATCCTCTTCCGCAATGAGACGCTCTCTGCTCGCGTCGTTCATCTCCGCCCTGGTCGGGGGTGGCGTGGTCGTTGCCGTGGTGGCCGCGTTCGGCGACCTCGGCGCAAACAAGACCACCGTCACCACCGTCCAGTCGCAGGCGCTGCCGGCGACGCCGTCCAACGCCTCGCAGCACGCCTCCGGTGGTCTGACGCCTCACCAGGCGTACGTGCGCGACGCGCCGGGGGTGGCGTTCGTGACCTCGACGGTGGACTCCAAAACCGAATCGCCGTTCCTCTTCGGACAGGAAAGCCAGGGCGAGGACGAGGACACGGGCTCGGGCATCGTCGTCAGCGGCAACGGCACGATCCTGACCAACTACCACGTCGTGGAGAACGCGGTCAAGGTCACCGTGAGCTTCGAAAAAGGCAAGTCGGTGGAAGCCAAAGTCATCGGCACGGATCCCTCCAACGACCTCGCGGTGCTGCGGATCCAGACCGACGGGCTGACCCTTCACCCGCTCACGCTCGGCGATTCCAGTGACGTTCAGGTCGGTGACCCCGTCTATGCGATCGGAAATCCGTTCGACCTCGAACGGACGCTCACGACAGGCGTGATCTCAGCTCTGCAGCGCCAGATCACCGCGCCCAACGGTTTCACGATCGACAACGTCCTGCAGACCGACGCCCCCATCAACCCGGGCAACTCTGGCGGTCCGCTGCTCAACACGGCCGGCGAAGTGATCGGCATCAACTCCCAGATCGAGACGGG
>JBOGXX010000366.1:0-2855 GCA_050696475.1 Solirubrobacteraceae bacterium
CCTCCGACACGGTGTTCCTCGACGAGCGATCGGCGAGCGATGGCGGCTCGATCCTGATCGCCGCCGACCACCTGATCGCCCACATCTCCTCCAACCCGCTACTGGCTCGGCCGCTGGACGCGGACGAGCGCTACTCAGTCCCGCCGGCGCCCCGCCCGCGGGCGCTGCTCACCTACATGGACTCGCTGGAGAAGACGCGTGCGATGGACCTCTCGCTCGTGCTCCCCGGTCATGGGCGTCCGATCACCGACCATGCCTCGCTGATCGACGAGCGCTTCCGGCTGCACGAGCGACGCGCGGAGCGGATCCGCCGGCTGATCGCCTCCGAGCCGCGCACCGCACACGAGATCGCCCAGGAGATGTGGGGCAACGTCGCGGTGACGCAGGCGTTCCTGACGCTCTCCGAGGTCCTCGGCCACGTCGATCTGCTGTTGCGCGACGGGCTGGTCATCGAGGAGGAGCACCGGGGCGTCGTGCGCTTCCGCACATCCTGAGCGGCGCTTCGCTCGGACGCTGGCGCTTGCGGCGTGGTCCCAGGGCGAGCGCGTGCAGGTGTCGCTGCGCGGCAGCGGGCGCGAGATCTTCGTGTGACGCGCAGGCTCGGGAAGGCCCCATGGGATCGGCGGCTGGAGTCGAGCCTCGGGCTACTCGTGGGCGCTCGCCGGGGCACCCGGCGGCCACGCCACGAGCGGGCGCCCTAGCTCCCAATGGTGCCCGAACGGATCGACGATCCTGCCCAGACGCCAGCAGTGTTCGTCGGCCACCGCGCGCGTCTCCGTGGCGCCCGCCGCGACCGCTCGCCGGACAGCCCCATCCGGATCGGCCACCACCAGCAGCATGCGCACGGTCGCGCCACCGAGCGACTCGGGGCTGAAACTCAGGTGCTCCGGCGACTCGTCGGCCACCCAGAAAGCTGTCGCTCCCACCGTCAGTTGCGCCACAACCGCCTCGTGCTCATCGGTGCCGCCGACCCGGTAGACCTCCACAGCGCCGAACGCCCGCCTATAAAAGCTCACCGCTGCGCGACCGTCCCTCACCGACAGCTGCGCCAGCGCGCCCGTACGAGTGGCCGCGCCGATCGCATCCAGATGCGCGACGTTCGCGCGGTCCTCCTCCTCGCTGCTCGCATCGGTCGCGAACCACGCGTCGAGGATCTCCGTGAGCATCGCCGCGGACGTCGCACACAGGCTGATCGCGAGCACGTTCGCGTCGTTCCAACGGCGCGCACCGGAGGCGGTCGGTGCATCACGGCACAGGGCGGCGCGCACACCGTCGGTCTTGTTGGCGGCAATCGACGCACCGGTGCCCGTCCAGCAGCAGACAATCCCCTGGTCGGCGCGCCCGCCGGCGACGTCCCCGGCGACCGCCTCCGAGGCCCACGCCCAGTCGTGGCGCTCGTCGCCGGTTAGAGCGCCGTGCACGAGCGTTTCGTGGCCACGGCTGTCGAGCTCACCCAGGAGCAGCCCCGCTATCCCGGTGAGCTCATCGGCTGACACGGAGATGCGCATCAGCCCTCCTGTCCCCCTCCCCGCACGCCCCTCCGCGACGCCTCAGCGGCAGAGGCGAACTGGTGCACCCAGTCCAGAAACAGCCGGTGCAGACGATCGTCGTCTCCGAGCTCGGCGTGGAAGGCGACAGCGAGGGTCCAACCTTGGCGCGCCGCCGCGGGGTGACCGTCGAGCTCTCCCAGGACCTGCACCTCGGGGCCATGCTCGGCGATCCATGGCGCGCGGATGAAGATCCCGCGGATGGGAGGGCCGTCGATACCTCGGAGCTCCAGATCCGCCTCGAAGGAGCGGATCTGACGGCCGAACGCGTTGCGCTCGGCACGGATGTCCATCACGGCGAGGTGCTCGCGGTCGAGCATGATCAGCCCCGCGCAGGTGCCGAGGATCGGCGTTCCGCACGCCGCCAGCTCTCGCAGCGGCTCCGCGAGCCGCTCGCGTGCGATGCCCAGCGTCATCGTCGTGGACTCGCCGCCCGGGATCACCAGCCCGTCCAAGCCATCGAGATCCGCGGGGATCCGGACCTCGCGCGTACGCGCGCTCAAGCGATGCAGCATCCGCCGGTGTGCCTGGAAGCCGCCCTGCAGCGCGAGCACACCCACCAGCGGCCCTACCGCCGGCGCGCCCTCACCATCCACGCTGGGCGAGAAGCTGCTCGCGCTCGAGCTTCGAGCTCTCGAGGCTCACCATCGCCGTGCCGAGGCCACGCGAAGCCTGCGTCACACGCTCTGCGTTCTGCCAGTGGGTGGTCGCCTCCACGATCGCGCGCGCCCGGGCGGGCGGGTCCGCGGACTTGAAGATGCCCGAGCCGACGAACACGCCTTCCGCGCCGAGCGCCATCATCAGCGCCGCATCCGCCGGCGTGGCGATGCCACCCGCGCAGAACAGCACCACAGGCAAGCCGCCCCTCGCCGCCACCTCGCGCACCACGTCCGGCGGCGCGGCGAGGTTCTTGGCGAACGTTGCGATCTCCTCGGAGGCGAGCGTCGTCAGCGTCCGGATTTCACCGGTGATCCGGCGCATGTGGCGCACGGCCTCGACGATGTCGCCGGTGCCCGCCTCGCCCTTGGAGCGGATCATCGCAGCGCCCTCGCCGACGCGCCTGAGCGCCTCGCCCAGGTTCGTGGCGCCGCACACGAACGGAACCTTGAAGTCCCACTTGTCGATGTGGTTGGCCTCGTCTGCCGGAGTGAGCACCTCGGACTCGTCGACGTAGTCGACCTCCAGCGCCTCCAGCACCCGCGCCTCCATGAAGTGCCCGATTCGCGCCTTTGCCATCACGGGGATACTGACCGCCTCCTGGATGCCCGCGACCATCTCCGGGTCGGACATGCGCGCGACGCCGCCGTC
>JBOGXX010000367.1:0-3481 GCA_050696475.1 Solirubrobacteraceae bacterium
GGGCGTAGTAGACCGTAAGGAGGGCGGCCACGGCCGCGACCCCGGATGCGATGTCAGCGGCGGCCACGGATGCCGAAGATAGTTTGCACCTCGGTCGGCGTGCCACGAGCTCGCGGCACGCCAATCCCGTGACCGGAAGAGCGAGCGCGACAAGAATGGCAGTGAGCAGAGCAACCATCCCATCGACTATCCGACACGGCCCCTCGCCGACGCAACCTTGCGCGATGTAGGTCACGTGTGCTAGGTGGTGCGCCACCGCTGAGTGGGGGCGTACGCTGGTCGGCGTGAGCCACGCTTACTTTCCGCTTCGCTCAGCGTCGAGTTGTTCGCCGATCCGCAGAGCAACCGGTTCGACCTGATCCGCTTCCTCGATCACCTCGACTCAGAGATCCCGATCATCGAAGGCCAGCAGATCGTCGCCGTCAGCGACAACCTCTCGGCAACCGCTACTCACTGTCGGATGCGCGCATCTCGGGGCTATGGGATGCGCTGGCGAAGGACGATATCCGGCATACAGATTTTTGGACGCCGTATGGAGAGCACCTACGCCGTCGTCACGCGGTAGTCCACGACGGTCAGTCCGTGTCGCGCGAGGAAGCTGGGGAATCGGTTGAGGTTGCCCAAGACCTTTGCGATCACGTCACGCGACTGGCTCCGTGACTGGGCGCCGAGTGGAGGCCTGAAATGGCAGTCGGTGGCAGACGAGCCTCAAACCGACCGACCTGACGCCTCACGCCCCGAAGCGCCTAACCCCCAAACCCCGCTCCAGCAAAGGCATTCCAGCCACGCGCCCGGCAAGATTCGAACTTGCGACCTCTCGCTCCGGAGGCGAGCGCTCTATCCACTGAGCTACGGGCGCAGACGACGCCTCACTTACGTCACCGTCGCCCCGGGAGCTTAGCGCCGCCGCTGCGCGCCGGCTGGTCGCGTGGGGGCGGCCGTCGCTACCGTAGCCGGCATGGATCTGTCTGTTTTCCTGGTTGGCACAGCCGGCTCGGTGCCGAGCGCGCGGCGCGGCCTGCCGGCGGTGCTGGTCAGGCGAGGCGGCGAGAAGCTGCTGTTCGACTGCGGCGAAGGCACACAGCGCCAGCTGCTGCGGTCGGTGGGGCTGCTGGACATGGACAGCGTGTTCATCACCCACTTTCATGCCGACCACTGGCTGGGACTGCCGGGCATGCTGAAGTCGTTTGCGCTGCGGGAACGAACAGAGCCGCTCACCGTCTACGGGCCGCCGGGCCTGCACGACCTGGCGGGTGTGATGCGCACCGTCTACGGTCGGCTTCCATACGAGCTCTGCATCCTCGAGCTGGCGCCCGGGGAGAGCGTGGAGCGTGACGGCTACGTGATCGCCGCGATTGCCGTGAACCACAAGGGCCCCGTCTCATTCGGCTACGTCCTCGTCGAGGACTCCAGGCCCGGCCATCTCGATCCGCGCCTGGCGCAGGAGCTGGGCGTGTGTCCGGGACCGGACTTCGGGCTGTTGCAGCGCGGCGAGACGGTCGCGGGCGTGAAACCCGAGCAGGTGCTCGGTCCCGCGCGCGAGGGCCGCAAGGTCGTGATCTCAGGGGACACGACGCCGTGTGAGGCCGTGAGGATCGCCTCCCATCAGGCCGACGTGCTCATCCACGAGGCGACGTTCGTGGAGGAGGAGGCCGAGCGGGCGCGCCAGACCTGCCACAGCACCGCCCGCCAGGCGGGCGAGCTCGCGCGCGACGCGGAGGTGCGGCTGCTGGTGCTCACGCACGTATCCAGCCGCTACGCCGGCCACGAGCTTCGCGAGGAGGCGCGCGCGGTGTTCGCCGCCACGGAGTCCGCGCGCGACTTCGACACGATCGACGTTCCGTTTCCCGAGCGTGGCCGCGCGGGCCTCGAGCGATGGCCGGAGCGGCTCGCGCGCGAGCGCGCGCAGGCTCACAGCCCTGCGCAGCAAGCGCAGCCAGGGCCGGCTGAGCAGCCACCGGAGGCCGTCGCTTCCCCCTGATAGATTCCAACACGTCCTTTAACCCGGTCCCGTGAGGCCAGGAAGGAAAGCGATGCACGCAGACGAGAAGGTCGTCCTCGGCGAGGACGAGATCCGGCGGGCGCTGACGCGCATCGCTCACGAGGTCCTCGAGCGCAACCCCGGCGCGGATGCGCCTGCGCTGGTGGGGATCCACCGTCGCGGCGCCCTGCTCGCCCAGCGGCTTCACGCCCTGCTCGAGGAGCTGATCGGCGGCGAGGTTCCCCTCGGAGACCTGGACATCGGCTTCTACCGCGACGACGTAGCCACGCGACCGGACGCGCCGGTGCTGCACTCCTCGCACGTCGACTTCGACGTGAACGGCCTCACGGTGGTGATCGTCGATGACGTGCTGTTCACGGGGCGCACCGTGCGCGCCGCGATCGAGGCGCTGTTCGCGTACGGGCGCCCCCAGCGCGTCCAGCTGGCGGTGCTCGCCGACCGCGGCCACCGCGAGCTTCCGATCCGCCCCGACTACGTGGGCAAGAACCTGCCCACCTCCGGCGACGAGCGCGTGTATGTGAGACTGCGCGAGCTCGACGGCGTCGAGGAGGTTGCGATCGCCCCCAACTCCAACCCGATGCGATCCCACGCGATGGAGGTAGGAGCATGAACCACCTGATCTCGATCGAGGATCTGCAGCGCGCGGACATCGAACGGATCGTCAGCCAAGCGGAGCGCTTCGCCGAGGTCTCAGACCGTGAGATCAAGACGCTGCCCACGCTGCGTGGACGCATGGTCCTGAATCTCTTCTACGAGTCCTCGACCAGAACCCGCAGCTCCTTCGAGCTGGCCGCCAAGCGCCTTTCCGCGGACGTCGTCAACTTCGCCGCCAGCGGCTCCAGCGTCGAGAAGGGCGAGTCGCTGAAGGACACCGTGCTCACGCTCAGCGCCCACAAGCCCGACGCGATCGTGCTGCGCACCCCCTGGGCCGGCGCCGCCGAGCTGGTCTCACGCTGGTGCAGCGCCGCGATCGTCAACGCCGGCGACGGCAAGCGCGAGCACCCCAC
The DNA here is from genome assembly GCA_050696475.1 of Solirubrobacteraceae bacterium. Classification (GTDB taxonomy): domain Bacteria; phylum Actinomycetota; class Thermoleophilia; order Solirubrobacterales; family Solirubrobacteraceae; genus Palsa-744. The sequence goes on from JBOGXX010000367.1 coordinate 3,010, forward strand.
GCAGGCGCTGCTCGACGTCTACACGCTGCGCCGGCGCCTGGGAGCGATCGACGGCGCCTCCATCTGGATCGTCGGCGACGTCATGCACTCCCGCGTCGCACGCTCGAACGTGCTCGCCTTCCAGCGCATGGGCGCGAGGGTCACGCTCGCCGGTCCGCCGACGCTGATCCCGCGAGGGGTGCAGGAGCTGGGCTGCGAGGTGCGCTACACGCTCGACGAGCTCGACAGCGCCGATGTCGTGTACGCGCTGCGCATGCAGAACGAGCGCATGAACGACGCGTGGGTGCCGTCGATCCGCGAGTACGCCGCCTGGTATCAGATCAGCGCGAAGCGCCTGTCGCCGCGCCAGATCCTGATGCACCCCGGCCCCGTCAACCGTGGCGTTGAGCTCTCCGGCGAGGTTGTCGACTCGCCCCAGGCGCTCATCACCGCGCAGGTCGAAGCCGGCGTTTTGGTGCGCATGGCCGTGCTC
>JBOGXX010000368.1:0-3896 GCA_050696475.1 Solirubrobacteraceae bacterium
GGTCAGCCGCGCGGCCGCCCAGCAGCAGAAAGCCACCGAACGTGAGCGCGTACGCCGTCGCGACCCATTGCAGGTTGGTCTCGGAGAAGTGCAGCGCGCGGCCGATGGTCGGCAGCGAGACGTTGACGATCGTCAGGTCGACGATCGTCATGAAGTACGCCACCGCGAGCAGCGCGAATGCGTGCCAGCGATTGATGTGGGGGGTGATGGGCGTCATTTGGGACCTCGTTGGTCGGTGGGTTGCCGGTCCTGCCTCGTTGTCAATGGAGATACGAGGAGCAGCGGAAATCCATCGCTCGCGGTCACACATCGCTGCCGCGGAGCGTCCGAGGCGGAGCCCCACCCCGGGCGCGGTAGCTACCGCGAGCTGAGCCGCCACCCGGCCGGCCGTCCGTCGGGAGTGGCTTGCGTTGTCGGTGAGCGCGGGTTCGGGTGCTACGCGCGCTCGGACTCGAGCGTGCGCTTGATGACGCTCAACGCCTGTTCCATCAGCGGTGCGGCGCGACCGGCGAGCTCGTTCGGCAGAAAATCGGCGGTCCACACGAACAGGCTGCGGCCCGCTCCGTCCTCAAACACCTGAGCCGCTGCGTTGTGATGGACATATGACGGGTCGGCGATCGACCACACGAGCCGCCGCGCGTCGTCGTCGAGGACAACCAGTCGCTCACGCAGGATGCTGCCGTTGGCGAACGTGACGATCCGATCATCGCCGTCCAATCGGGCATCGGTCGCGAAACCGGGCACGAGCCGCACGTGCAGCGCTCCCCAATCACGCAGCGCGTCCCAGACGCGCTGCGCACTCGCGTCGATCACGATCTCCTTGCGAATCGAAGCCATCGACCGAGACCGTACACGGCTTTAGGCCTGGGCGGGCAGCCCGAACGCCTCGATCATCGACGGTGTCCGGAAATGGATGATCTCCTCGATTCGCTCGACCTCGAGGGTGAGGACGGTCACGCCATGTGGGGCGTATACACCGGAGCTGTCGAGCTCGTAGGCGCCGACTGCCAGCTGACCGTTGGCTGTGGTGGGAAGCATGCGCCAACTGCGCGTGCCGTCGAACACGGCGCTGCGCAGCACGCTTTCGATCGCTTCGCGCCCGCGATACCAGCTCGGGATCGGAGGCATCGCGAGCGTCGCGGTGTCGGTGAGCATCCCGACGAGCGCGTCCACGTCGTTGCGAGCCCAGGCTTCGACATAGCGTGCGACGATCCCCTTGAGCTGCTCGTCGCCGAGCGAGCGGCGCGTCGCCTGCTGAGTGCGCTCCGGTCGTCGCTCCTCCAGCGTCGCGTGCGCGCGCTGCAGGGCGCTGTACACCGACGCCGGCGTCGTGTCGAGCGCCTCAGCGACCTCTGCGCCAGAGAAGCCGAGAACGTCGCGGAGGATCAGCACCGCCCGCTGCCGAGGCGGCAGGAGCTGGAGCGCGGCGATGAACGCGAGCTCGATGCTCTCTCGCTGCTCGTAGCGCGCCTCCGGTCCGGCGAGATCGTCGTCGAGGCCGAGCTGCGCGTCGGGATATGGATCCATCCACACGGACTCGAGCAACGGCGCCTGGATCGGGGCGTGTGGATCGGCGGACGGTCCATAGTCGATCGGCAGCACGCGCGAAGGTCTGCGCTCGATCGCGCGCAGGGACACATTCGTGGCGATCGAATACAGCCAGCTTCGCAGTGAGCTTCGCCCTTGAAACGAAGACAGGCTTCGCCACGCACGCAGCAGTGTCTCCTGTACCGCATCCTCAGCATCCTGCAGGGAGCCGAGCATCCGGTAGCAGTGCGCATGCAGCACCCGCCGATGCGGCTGCACCAGTTCGGCAAACGCAGCCTGGTCCCCACCGGTAGCTGCCTCGATTAGCTGAGAGCCGGTCATCTGATTCCACGCACGAGGTTAGCCTTCGGCTGCCAGAGCGCGATCTCGCCGCCGTCGCTGGTGACAAGCACGCTGCGCCATCCCGCCATCGAGCGGCTCGAGATGACGAGCCGCATGGGACCCTGCTCGCCGACACGACCCACCCAGCCACCGAGCCTGCGCCTTACCGTCCGTGGGCGCTCGGGTGTTGTCTGCTCAGCCTGCGAGCGCGGCGGCGGGTCGCGGCGCGATCGCGCTCTCCAGCTCGGCACGCAGCGTCGGCGTGTGGCGCACGCGGTAGTGCTCGCCGAGCCGCAGGCGACGCGTGCTGCCATCGCTGCCGGCGATCGCGACGATCACCTCGGCGCTGCCGCGACACTCCTCGATCATCTGCCTGAGCTCCTCGATCGTGCTCTCGCACAGGCACGACGCGGCGATGCGCAGCTCGACGGGTTCGGTCAGCGCAGTCGCGGTGCGTGCCGCCGAGCGGGCCTGGTTGCGAGCGCGCTCGATCTCCTCGGCGGAGGGTGCGAAGCTCTCGACCGTCTGCGCCACCAGGCAGGTCTTGCCCGCTTCCTTGTGGTCGACGCGCCCCTTCACGACCACCACCTGGTCGACCGCCAGCGCCGCCTCGTGCTCGGCGAGCGCCTTGCCGAATACGAGCATCTCCACCGATCCCGCGAGGTCGTCGAGGGTCGCGAACATCATCGGATCGCCGTTGCGGGTGCGGATGCGCCTGGCCTCGGTGATGATGCCTCCGACGGTCACCCAGTCCTTGTCGCGACGACCCTCGAGCGACGCGATCGCGCAGTCCACCCGCGCTCGCAGAGCGTCGCGGAGCGGCTTCAACGGATGCGCGGAGACGAACAGTCCGATCGCCTCCTTCTCCGCCGCCAGCAGCTCGGGCTGGTCGAACTCCTCCGTCGGGATCGGCGGGTGCACGGGCTGACCGACACCGGGTGATGTGCTTGGCCGCGAGCCCGGCGCGGCGCCGGAGGCCGGGGAGCCGGCGGGCTCTTCCTGCAGATCGAAGATCGAGCCCTGGCCGATCAACGCGTCCTGCTGGAGTTTCTGACCTTTGGCCTGAGCCTGCTCGAGCACCGCGAGCATGCCCTTGCGGCTCGCCCCGGTCGAGCCGAGCGCGCCGCACTTGATCAGTGCCTCGATCGCCTTCTTGTTGACCGTGCGCCCATCCACGCGCTCGCAGAAGTCCCAGATCGAGGTGAACGGCCGGGTGGGCGGCGATCCATCCCGCGCCCGTTTGATCGCCTCGACCGCCTGGTAGCCGACGCCCTTGACGGCGTCCAGGCCGAAGCGGATCGTCCCGACGTTCGCTCCCGCGCGTCCCTGCCCGCCGCGATCGACGGTGAACTCGTGGTCTGAGAGATTGACGTCCGGGGGCAGGATCTCGATGCCCATCTCCTCACAGCGGGCGACGAAGAACGGGACCTTGTCCTTGGTGGACATCACCGACGAGATCAGCGCCGCCATGTACTCCGCGGTGTAGTTGGCCTTCAGCCAGGCGGTGCGGTAGGCGATCAGCCCGTAGCAGGCGGCGTGTGACTTGTTGAAGGAGTAGTCGGCGGACTTCTCGTTGGTCTGCCACAGGAACTCGATCACCTCCATGCTGGTCCCCGAAGCTCGGCAGCCCGAGACGAACTCGGGCTTCAGCGCAGCCATCGCCGCGCGGTTCTTCTTGCCGATCGCCTTGCGCAGGTCGTCGGCCTTGGCGCCCGAGAAGCCGGCGAGCTCCTTGGAGATCTGCATCGCCTGCTCTTGATAGAGAATCACGCCGTTGGAGGACTGCAGGATCGGGCGCAGCCGCTCGTCGGGATAGGAGACCGCCTGCGGGTTGTGCTTGCCCTTCGCATAGACGGGGATCTGATCCATCGCGCCTGGACGGTAAAGGGCATTGAGCGCGACGAGGTCGTTGAATTCGTCCGGGCGAACCTTTTTGAGCGCCTCTCGCATGCCCTCGGACTCGAACTGGAAAACACCGATGGAGTCCCCGCGCGTGAGCATCTCGTAAGTCTTTGGGTCATCAAGGG
>JBOGXX010000369.1:0-2524 GCA_050696475.1 Solirubrobacteraceae bacterium
GCATCGCTCTGGGCGACACGTTGGAGGAGGTCTGTTACGTCAGCTTGGCGCCGGAGCAGACGTGGCTCGGGTGGCTGCTTCACATGATGCAGGCGCCGCGCCCGTTCGTGCTGAGCGTGCATGTTCAGGCGACCGAGCGCTACCGCGAGCGGATGGCGCAGAAGCGACGCTACCGCCGCATCCACGGCGTCAACCGCGGCGTCGAGCAGCGCGGCCGACCGCTGGACCCCGATGCGAGGGTGCAGGAGGAGGAGGCCGCAGAGCTAAACGCGGAGCTGGCGACGAGCGCCGGCGCGGGCATCTACCGCGTGAGCATCTACTGCTCACTCCAGGAGCCCGGCGGGGACACGGAGACGCTGAAGGAGCTTTGCCAAGCCACGGGCCGCGAGGTCACGATGGCCTGTGACGCCCGGATTCAACACGGCCTGTTCGCACAACGGCGGCTGTGGCAATCCACGCTGCCGATCGGGCGCGACGTGGCGGCTCGCCGGCGCAAGTACGTCAGTCGAAACGTCGGCGACACCTTCCCTTTGTGTGGAACCTCGTGCGGGAGCCCGGAGGGCATCCCGCTCGGCTACGCGCTTCCGGGACGAACGCTGGAGCGGCTGGACCCGTTTGATCCAGCGCATCCGAATCACCTGCTGCTGATCAACGGGATGAGCGGCGCCGGCAAGACGATGGCGGCGATCATCCTCTTGATCCGCGCGCTCGCACAAGGCGCCAGCGGGTTCATCATCGACCGCGCAGGGCACTTCGACTTTCTGTGCAGCCTGATCCCCGGCGCCGCGTCGCTTGAGGTCGGCACGGGCGCGCACGCGATCAACTCCTGGGATGTCGAGGACCCGGCCGAGGTCAGCGCCGAAAAGATCGACTACCTGCTCGCACTACACGCACTGTTGCTCGGCGAGCATCACGCCGGCCGCGACAGCTACGGGCTCTCAGACCTTGAGGCGAACCTGCTCGGGCTCGCCATCGGCGAGGTCTACGCGCGGTGTGCCTTGACCGGCGAGGAACCGCGCGAGCTGCTTCTGCAGGAGGAGCTCGAGCGCCGCTACCACCACGAACGAGGAGAGGGATCGGTCGGCATCGCCGAGAGCCTGCGCAACCTCTCGATGCGCCTGAACAACTACATCGGCGACGGTCCCTACGCCTACCTCGCCGACCGGCCGACGACGATCCCCCACGACGCGCCACTAGTCGTGTTCGACACGCGCTCGATCCCCGACGCGAAGGCCGCGGCGGCGCTGTTCGTGATCTGCGAGCACGTCAAGAGCCGGATCGCTGCCATCCGCCGCGAGCACCTTGCAGGCCATAGCGCCAAGCACGCATGGGCGGGCCGCAGCTTCCTCGTCGTGGATGAGGCGTGGAAGCTGATCGAGCGCCCCGCGACCGGCCGCTGGTTCAACGATTTCGTCCGGCGCTCGCGCCACTACGCGCTGTGGCTGATCGCAATCAGCCAGCAGCTCTCGGACTTCGACAACGAGCACGGAAAGGCGCTGCTGGCCAATGCGGCGATGCGACTGTTCCTGCGCCAAGAGGCACGCGAGCTGGCCTACGCGCAACAGGCGCTGAAGCTGACCCAGGAGGCGATCGACGCGATCTCCTCACTGAAGACGGTCAGGGGCTCCTACTCACTCGGCTATCTGATGAACGGCACCCGCGGCGAGGGAACGCTGCAGATCGGCGTCGGCCCGATCGAGCGATGGATCGCAAGCTCTGATCCAGCCCGCGATGAGCCCGTGCGCCAGCTCGCCAAGCGCGAGTCCGACGCCGACGAGCAGCACGGCTGGCCCGCGCTCCAGTTGCTGATCGACGAGACCTGGCAGACGCACGCCGCCGCTGAGCTGGAGCTAGCCGCCTGATGCAAACGCGCCTGGCGATAGCGCTGCTGAAAAACCGGCAGGTGCAGACCGTCGTGCTGATCGGCGTACTGATGGTCGTGACGCTGCCGGTGCTCGTGGCCGCCGGCGTGGCGGGACTGTTTTCCCAGGAAGCCGAACGAGTGTGCGCCGGCGCGAGCGTCGGCATCGTCGATCAGCCCGCCGGGGGAGGGCCGCTCGCTCAAGGGCTCTACGCAGCCCCGCTCGAACTGGTGCCAGGACGCTGGTATGAAGTCGGCGCGACCGAGTACGGCGGTCCTGACGACCCGAGCTCTGGCAACTACGGCTCGATCCCGAACCCCGACGAGTCCTATCTGCCGGCGCACCCCGAGTCCTTCGCCGAGCTGTCGGTACTCGACAGCAACCCAGCGAACACGGCTGGCTTCACGTTCGCCGACGCGAACGCGCTGAGCAACCTCCCGTACCTCAGCGGGCTCCGGGTCGCGCACGACGGCCGCGAGAGGCTGCTGCTCAAGCGCGACGTCGGCTACGGGCAAGGCCCTGGCCAGCTCATCACCAACGGTCAGCCCTACCGACTTGACGTTTGGTGGCAGGCCGCACAGCCGCTTCAGATCAGCAAGAGCGCCGTCAACGTGCAGCTCGCGCCGCGCACCGGCGCCGCGCCGACGCTCGGCGCCCTCCCC
>JBOGXX010000370.1:0-5758 GCA_050696475.1 Solirubrobacteraceae bacterium
CATATGACCTGCATGCGACCTCAGGGATCTTGTTCAATCACGAGTGCGTGTCTCAAAATACGCCGCTGATCGTCAGGCAGCTGGGAGTCATCTCGGTCAAGACCCCAAGCGATCTAGTGGCGCTGCGCCGAAAGGGTCAGAGCGTGCAGAGCTACACACCGCGGAACGTGGTCGAGGTCTGGGACGGCGAGGACTGGACCTACGTGCACGCGATCACGGCCACACGGCGCAGACGCAATGATCCCGAGCACGAGCTACTCAGCATCGAGACGCGCGGCGGCGTCGTTGACGTGACCGCCCACCACACGATGCTCGACGAGGAGCGCACGCCGGTCAAGGCCGGAGACGTCCAGGAGGGTGCAGACCTCGCGATCGCCAACTGGATGCCCAATGCTCCGGGCTGGAGCGCGATCGCCCCGGAGATGGCGGAGCTGCTGGGATTGCTGGCCGCCGACGGATATGTATCGATGGACGGTCACCAGGTGCGGTTCACCAACAACGACTTCCTGATCCGCTGTCGGGCGATGGAGCTGTGGTCGCGCGTGTTCCTGGGGCTGTCACGCGAGTCTGCCGGCACGTCGGGCTTCAACGCGGACGCTTTGGTGGAGGTAGTCAACTTCTCCGGCGCCGCCCGCATCGGCTCATGGCTACGGGAGCAGCTGTACACGCCCACCGCCTTCAAGCAGGTCCCTCCGCTCGTCCTCAACGCCGATATCGAGACGCAGCGCGCGTTCCTCGACGGCTATTACGCGGGCGACGGCCTCAAGCGAGGCAACGGCGAGTCGATCAAGACCAACAGCTCGGTGCTCGCACAGGGCCTGTGCCTGCTCTACTTCAACCAGCGCCAGCCGGCGTCGGTGTACATCGAGCACCGCGAGGGGCGCACCTACTACCAGCTGAATCTGCGCTCGACCGCGCGAGTGGGAAGCAAGGGCCAGCACCTGATGCGCAGCGCCTCGGAAGTCCGACGCGTGACTGCCGCAACAGTGCCCGACGACGAGTGGGTGTTCGACCTGGAGACCGAGAGCGGCGTCTTCTGTGCAGGTGTGGGGCGACTGGTCGTGCACAACTCCCCCCGCCGCGGCCTGGAGTTCGTGACCCGCAAGATCACCTGGCACGCGGCGGCGATCAAGCACGGCCTGGCGAAGGAGCTGCGCCTGGGCAACCTGGACGCGGAACGCGACTGGGGCTACGCGAAGGACTACGTGGAAGCGATGTGGCTGATGCTCCAGTGCGATAACCCGGAGGACTACGTGATCGCCACGGGCAGGGCGAACTCCGTGCGCGAGTGCTGCGCGGTGGCATTCGACGAGGCCGGGCTGGGCGACTTCGAGCGCTACGTGACGATCGACCCGGCGTTCGTGCGTCCGGCGGAGGTGGATCACCTGATCGGCGACCCGGGCAAGGCCGAGCGCGACCTGGGATGGAAGCCGCGGACGAGCTTCGAGGAGCTGATCAGGCTGATGACGCGCGCGGACCTCGAGCTGCTGTCGCCGCGCTGAGCAGATGGGGGTGGCGCTGTTCGACACCTCCACGCCGCTCGTCCCACTGCAGGCGCAGCTGCGCGCGGCGGTTGCGCGGGTGCTCGACTCCGAGCGCTACATCCTGGGCCCGGAGCTGGCGGCGTTCGAGCGGGAGTTCGCCGCGTACTGCGGCTGCGCGCACGCGATCGGGGTGGCCAACGGCACGGACGCGATCACGATCGCCCTGCGTGCGCTTGGCGTGGGAGCGGGGGATGAGGTGGTGGTGCCCTCGTTCACGTTCTACGCCTCGGCCGAGGCGATCCCGCCGACGGGGGCGCGTCCGGTGTTCTGCGACGTGGACCCGGACACCTACTGCATCACTGCTGAGACGGTTCGCGCAGCGCTGACACCCCGCACGAAGGCCGTCATCGCCGTGCACCTGTTCGGCAACGTAGCCCCGATCGCGGAAATCGAGGAGCTGGGCGTGCCGGTGCTGGAGGACGCGGCGCAGGCTGCGGGCTCCACGAGCACGGACGGGCGTCCGGGAGCGCTGGGCTCGGTCGCGACGTTCTCGTTCTTTCCCTCCAAGAACCTCGGCGCGTTTGGCGACGGCGGCATGATCACGACCTCCGACGACGGGGTGGCGGAGCTGGCGCGCACGCTGCGCTTCCACGGCTCCCACGACAAGGTGACCTACGAGCAGGTGGGTTACAACTCGCGCCTGGACGAGCTGCAGGCGGCGATCCTGCGCGTGCAGCTGCCGCACCTGGACGCGTGGGCGGCGGGGCGCAGGCAGGCGGGCAGCTACTACGAGCAGTCGGGCCTCGGCGAGATCGTGACGCTCCCCCAGCCGGTGACAGGCGCCTCGCCGGCGTGGCACCTGTACGTGGTGGCGGACGAGCAGGTCGAGCGCCTGGAAGCGGCGCTGGCGGCGGCGCAGATCGGCTGCAAGGCCTACTACCGCACGCCGGTGCACCGTCAGGAGGCGATGCGGGAGTGGGGCGTCGGAGTTGAGCTGCCGGCGACCGAGCAGGCAGCGCGCACGCACCTGGCGATCCCGATCAGCCCAGCCCTCACACGCGAGCACGTCGAGCAGGTTGCGGCGGCCGCGCGGGAACGCTAGCGCCAGCGCTCGAGCAGATCCTCCTCGGGCACGTCGCGCACGACCCGTGCGGGCACGCCCATCACGACAGCTCGCGCGCGCACGTCGTGCGTGACCACCGCGCCGGAGGCCATGAACGCCTCCTCGCCGATCTCCACGCCTGGCGTCAGCACGACGCCGCCGCCGACGCGGCATCCACGCCTCAACACCACACCGCGCAGCGGCGCTCCTCGCTCGTGGCGGGACATGGTGTCGTCGTTGGTGGTGGTCACGCCGGGGCCGATGAAAACGTCGTCCTCGACGACGCTGAACGCCGACAGGTACACGTTCGTCTGCACTCGCACGCGCGCGCCGACGCTGACGTCGTTGTCGACGACGCTGCCGCGGCCGATCACCGAGTCCGGGCCGATCGACGCACGCTCGCGCACGAAGGACTGGTCGCCCAGGATCGTCCGCTCGCCGACGCTGGCGCCCGCGAACACCACCGCTCCCACGCAGACGCTGACACCGGCAGCGAGCGCAAGCGGTCCGACGGCCCCCTGCGAACCCGACCGAGGAGCGAGGCGCGGGCGCTTGCCGAGCACGACGTGGTCCTCGATCGTGCAGCCGTCGCCGACCAGCGTGCCGGCGTGCACGACCACGTGCGCGCCGAGGGAGACGTCCGCGCCGATCTGCACCCCCTCGCCGAGCATCAGGCCGGGCGCAGCGGAGCTGGGCGCCAGCGAGCTCACAGCCTCACGACGCTGCCGTTCCGCGAGGAGCGCGTCACGCCGCGCAGGTCCAGCATCAGCCGTGCGCGCCTGGCCACGAGCTCGTAGTCGACGCTCGGGTGGGCGGTCACCACCACCACCAGGTCGGCGTCCGTGACGGCGTCCTGCAGAGGGGTGTTGAGAAGCCCGTACTCGGACAGCGCGGGAACGTGCGGGTCGTGGTAGCTGACGTGCGCCCCCAACTCGCTCAGCAGCGAGACGATCTTCAGCGCGGGCGACTCGCGCGTGTCGCCCACGCCCGGCTTGTAGCTCACGCCCAGCAGCGCGACGCGTGCGCCTTTCACGGACAGCCCCGCGTCGTTGAGCACGCGCTGGGCCTTGGCCACGCAGTGGTAGGGCATCTGCTGGTTGACCTTACCCGCCAGCTCGATGAACTCCGTCGCCATGTCGAACTCGCGCGCGCGCCAGCTCAGATAGAACGGGTCGACGGGCAGGCAGTGTCCGCCCATCCCCGGTCCGGGCTCGAACGGCATGAAGCCATAGGGCTTGCTGGACGCCGCGCCGACGACCTCCCAGATGTCGATCCCCATGCGGTCGCTGAGCATCGCCAGCTCGTTGACCAGCGCGATGTTCACCGAGCGGAAGATGTTCTCCAACAGCTTCGTCAACTCGGCGGCGTCGGGGCTGGACACGCGCACCAAGTGGTCGCACACCAGCGAGTAGAGCTGCTCGGCGCGCGCGGCGCACGCGTCGGTCAGCCCGCCGATCACCTTCGGCGTGCTGCGCAGCGTGAAGTCGGTGCGGCCGGGGTCCACGCGCTCGGGCGAGAACGCCAGGTGGAAGTCGCGGCCGGCCGCCAGACCAGACTCCTCCAGCAGCGGCGCCACGCGCTCGCGCGTGGTGCCCGGATAGGTGGTCGACTCGAGCACCACCAGCTGGTCGCTGCGCAGCACCCCGGCCAGCGCGCGTGTCGCTTCGATCAGCGGGCCGAGATCCGGCTCGCGGTTGCGCGTCAGTGGCGTGGGAACGCAGATCAGCACCGCGTCCGCATCCGCCAGATCCTGATAGCGAGCAGTGGCGTGGATCCGCTCCGACAGCGCCGCCAAGAGCTCCGACGGGACGTCCTCGACGTAGGAGTCGCCCGCTGCGAGCGCTTCGATCTTGCGCTGGTCCACGTCGACAGCGATCACCTCGCAACCCTCGCGCGCGAACGCCACCGCCAGCGGCAGTCCGACGTAACCCAGCCCGATCACTCCCACGCGCGTCATCCCGGCGCCAGTCTAGTCCGCGCCACGACGCCGATCCGGGTTCACCTCGACGCGGACGACTCCGCCTGCAGCGAGCGCAGATCGGCCTGCACCATCCTCTCGACGAGTGCCTGGAAGTCCAGCCGCGGCTCCCACCCCAGGCGTTCCCGGGCCTTGCCGGGATCGCCGACGTTGGGCGTGCTCTCGGGAGGTCGCACCAGCGATCTGTCCACCCGCAGGTAGCGCTCGGGCTCCAGCTCGACAGCGGCGAACGCGCTCGCCACCAGCTCGGCGACGGTGTGCGGAACGCCGCTGGCCAGGACGTAATCGTCCGCCTGATCCTGCTGGAGCATCAGCCAGGCCCCATAGACGATGTCGCCGGCGAACGCCCAGTCGCGCACCGCATCCAGCGCGCCGAGCGTCAGCTCCTGCTGCAGGCCCAGGCTGATGGCGGCGGCCGCGCGGGTGATCTTGCGCGTCACGAACTGCTTCGGGCGGCGCTCGGACTCGTGGTTGAAGGTGATGCCCGAGCTCACGTGCAGCCCGTCGTGGACACGCATCGCGCCCACCAGCTGGTGCGCGCAGAGCTTGGCGATCGCATATGGCGTGGTCGGGCGACAGGGGGTGTCCTCCCGCTGCGGCGCCTCGGGCGCTTCGCCGAACATGCCGCCGGAGGCCGCCACGAACACGCGAACCGGTCGATCGGCGTCGCGCACGGCCTCGAGGATCGCGGCCGTGGAGGCGACGATCGCGCTCATCGCCTCGCGCGGGCGTTCCCAGGATGCCGGCACGAAGGAGGGCGCTGCCAGGTGGTAGACCTCGAGGCACCCGTGCTGTCCGTTGAGCTCGCGCACGTGCATGCGTTCGATCATCGTCTCGAGCGCGGCGCGCAGCGTGTCCGGCTCGAGCAGCTCCCCGGGCAGCAGATCCACCCGTCCGCGCAGGTGCTCCGAGCAGCCGAGCGGCCCGTCGGCCGCGCCGGCCGCGCCTCTGATCACGCCGGTGACGCTGTAGCCCTTATCGAGCAGCAGCTCTGCCAGGAACGAGCCGTCCTGGCCGGTGATACCAGTGATCAGGGCACTCCTGGCGCAGGGCACGGGCTGCAGCTTACGTGCTCGGGGAGCCGCCGCCGCAGCAACCGTCATAGACGTTTGCGAGCGCCCGCGCGACAACCCCTGCCTCGCACACCGCACGCACCCGCCGGCGGGCGCGCTCGCCCGCCGTGCGGTCCCCGGC
>JBOGXX010000371.1:0-3552 GCA_050696475.1 Solirubrobacteraceae bacterium
CTGGAGCCACGCGGGGATCCTCGCCACCAGCGCCTGCAGGCCGGCTCCGGCGAGCAGCGCGTAGCAGAGCGTGGCCAGCGTGAAGATCCTGCCGGGCACGCGCACGCCGTCCCAGCCGGGGGCATAGTCATAGAGCAGGCGATACGGATAGCCCGCGCCGGTGAGGCCGAAGCCCATCGCGAGGACCGAGCAGACGACGATGCCGAGCACCAGCCCAAGGCGCAACCCTCGTGTGTAGGCGCCCGCGGCGAGCCCGATCAGCGCGAGCGCCAGGATCAGCCCGCCGGGGAAGAACACGCTCTCGTTCTTGGAGTTCACCTGCGCTCGCATCCCTTCCGTGATCTCGCCCCAGACGCGGTTCTCCGAGGATGCCGCCAGCAGCGCTGCTGGGCCGGAGGAGTAGGTCTCCACTTCCTGCAGCGTGCGCTTGGCCGTTGGGTACTCTTCCGCGACCTTCAGGTAGGGCCGCGCCTGGTAGACGGTGACCGCGCCCAGCACGGCGAGGCCGATCAGCGTCACCGCCAGCAGACGGCGGGGGATCAGCGGGCCGCGGCGGGAGGGACTCACGAGCGGCGGCGCGCCCGCGTCCTTCGTGGTGGCCGCGCTCGCCTGCTCGTGCTGCCACGCCGGGCCTGGCGTCAGACGCCCGCGCCACCAGTAGCAGAGCACCAGCGCCGCGAGAACCAGCAGCAGGTAGCAGTACTGCAGCCCGAGCGTGAAGCCCAGGCTGACCTGCCAGGCCGATGCCAGCCAGCCGGCGAGCACGAGCTTGCGCGAGCCGCGCCTGTAGCCGCGTAGCAGCAGGAACATCGCGATCGCCACCCCGCCCGAGGAGATCACCTGAAAATGGCCGGCCTCGGTCACGCGGTAGGGCGCATATGCGAACGCGAGTCCGGCTGCGGCGGCGCCCAGCCTGCGCAGTCCCAGCTCGCGCGCGAACAGGTAGGCGCCGACGAAGCAGAACGACCATATCCAGAGGAAGATCAGGTTGTAGCGCACCAGCGCGGCGACGGTGCCGGAGCCGAAGAACGCCGCCGGACCGTAGCCGAGCAGCGAGTCCGAGAAGGCGAGGCTGAGGGGGTACGGGTAGAACGCGTTGGCGTCGAACAGGTGCAGCGGGTCGTGCAGCATCGCGTGCCCGACCCACGCGATCTCCAAGGCGGTGCGCACGGGGTCGCCGAGATCGGGCGCGATCCGGCTGGACATGTGCAGCACGAGCGGCCAGCTCGTGAGGATCGCGAGCAGCAGCCCGGACAGGGCCACGAGCGCGATCTCGCCGCGGGCGAACGTCGGCGAGGGCGCCCAGCCGATCCGGCGCTGCGCCCCGGCCGGGGCGTTCGCGGGCCCGCTCTCGCGCGCCGGCTTGGACGGATCGGGAGGCGTTCGCGCGGGGCTGGGGAGGCCGGTGCTCATCGTCTGCTTGTGGTCGCGAGCGCGCGGATCGGCGCAGCATATGGGAGCCGCCTGCGACATTGCGTCGCATCGCGGGCGCCCATGTGGGACGTTGCGAGCACGCGCTTTGCGTCAGACTGCCGGCATGAAGGTCCTGGTGGTCGGAGCGGAGGCGTCGGGGCGGCTTTCGCGGCGATCGCGCAGCGCCGGGAGGCCTTCGAGCACGTGGCGACGGCGGACGTTGCGCTCGAGCGCACGCAGGCGCTCGTGCGGCGGCTCGGCGAGCCCGACCGCTTCTCGGCGGAGCGCGTGGACGCCGCCAGCCGGCAGGAGCTCGTGGAGCTGATCGAGCGCGTGCGACCGGACGCCGTCCTCAACGCGTGCGACCCGCGCTTCAACGAGCCGATCTTCGCGGCCGCGTTCGACGCCAGGGTGAGCTACCTGGACATGGCGATGACGCTCTCCCGTCCCCACCCCGAGCATCCCTACGAGCAGCCCGGCGAGATGCTCGGCGAGAAGCAGTTCGCCGCCGCGCGCCGGTGGCAGGACGCGGGGCTGTTGGCGCTCGTTGGGATCGGTGTCGAGCCGGGCCTGTCTGACGTCGCGCGAGCGGGGCTTCTACACGACCGCGCCGTTCTCCGAGCCCGAGACATTCGAGTTCCCTGAGGGCATCGGGCCGGTGGAATGCGTGAACGTGGAGCACGAGGAGGTGGTGCTGATCCCGCGCTGGGTCGACTGTGCGCGCGTGACCTTCAAGTACGGGGCGCACAATTGGACCGGTCGTACAATGGTTGTGGAACTTGTTGACCACGCGGCGCATTGAGCGGCCCACAGCGAGGGGTTAGCGTTGTTCTGAGTGTCTAGTCAGCGAGTGAGAGGGCGGGTCTTCGATGTCCGGTGATCTCCAGGAGCAGGCGAAGCGTCACCTGTGGATGCACTTCACGCGCATGGGCTCCTACGCCGAGCCGGAGCACGAGGTGGCGGTGATCGTGCGCGGTGAGGGCTGCTACGTCTATGACGAGCACGGCAGGCGCCATCTGGACGGCCTGTCGGCGCTGTACTGCGTGAACGTCGGCCACGGCCGCCCGGAGCTCGCCGACGCGGCGGGGGCGCAGGCCAGGGAGCTGGCGTTCTACACGAACTGGAGCTATGCGCATCCGCGCGCGATCGAACTGGCGAGACGCATCGCCGATCTGGCGCCGGGTGAGCTGAACCGGGTGTTCTTCACCTCCGGCGGCTCGGAGGCGGTGGAGTCGGCGTGGAAGCTCGCCAAGGCCTACCACGCCGAGCGCGGCGAAGGACGCCGCCACAAGCTGATCTCGCGGGTGCTCGCCTACCACGGCACCTCGATGGGCGCGCTCACGGCCACCGGCCTCACGCCGCTGCGGGTCCCGTTCGAACCGCTGACGCCCGGTGGCGTGCACGTGGCCAACACGAACTCCTACCGCTGGGAGCAGAGCCGCGACCCGCTGTGGGCGGCTGAGGAGATCGAGAGAGCGATCGAGTTCTAGGGTCCGGAGACGGTCGCGGCGGTGATCCTCGAGCCGGTGCAGAACGGCGGCGGCTGCTTCGTGCCCCAGGACGGCTACTTCCAGCGCGTGCGCGAGATCTGCGAGCGCCACGGGGTGCTTCTGATCTCCGACGAGGTGATCTGCGCGTGGGGACGCCTGGGCTACTGGTTCGGCTGCGAACGCTTCGGCTTCCAGCCGGACATGATCACGACGGCGAAGGGCATCAGCTCGGCGTACGTCCCGCTCGGAGCGCTGGTCGTCGCCGACCACGTAGCCGAGCCGTTCCTGCACGGCAAGGCGGTGTTCAACCACGGCTTCACCTTCGGTGGTCATCCGGTGGCGTGCGCGGTCGGTCTGGCGAACATCGAGATCATCGAGAACGAGGACCTGTGTGGGAACGTGCTCGCCAACGAGCCCGCCTTCCGCGGGATGCTCGATGGCCTGCGCGATCTGGCGATCGTCGGCGACGTGCGCGGCGCCGGGTACTTTCAGGCGATCGAGCTGGTCAAGGACAAAGAGACCAAGCAGACGTTCAGCCAGCGGGAGTCGGAGGAGCTGCTGCGCGGCTTCCTCTCGGGGGAGCTGTACAGACGCGGGCTGATCTGCCGCACGGACGACCGCGGCGACCCGATCGTGCAGCTCTCGCCGC